>JBFWMT010000045.1:0-20056 GCA_050251415.1 Anaerotignaceae bacterium
ATTTTCCACCCCTTCCATATTTTGTAATATTTGTTTCTAATTGTCATGCTACCACAATATTTTATAAAATCCAAGTCATAATTTGTGAAATTTGTTTTAATCACGAGATCATGTATTTTTAATAATATTATCTTAGTTATTTTCAGTCTATTCTACTGTCTTGTAAATAGGTTCATAACTTTCTCTATTGGTGTTAATCACATTTTATTTGCTTAACATAACCGTCTTTTCCCCACTGTCATACCCCACTTCTACTCCCAGTAAACCGCACAAATCCCTAATAGTAACATAGTTTGTACCGTCCACATTGTACCCCTCTAAGGTTTTAATTGTGCCGTTAACACTTATTTTTACCGCTGTCTTCTCCATTTCTTCCTCCTCCAATTTCTTTTTAAACGCCACCCACTGTGATGTATCTCTTACAAAAGGTTCAGGGCATTTTTTGCCCGTAACATCATAGTGCCTAAGCACATTGGCTATTGGCACCCTGTATTTTTCCATTAACGTCTTAACAAGCTTAACGGAATTATTTACAGTTTCATCTTTAATGTAATAGCAACCGCTTAAATCTTTTTTACTGCACATTTCAATGGAAATACTGTTATTGTTTCTGCAAATGCTGTGAACATAGCGGCTTGCTCCAACCGACCAAGCCGTGTCCTTGTCTGCCACCGACTGATAAATATTGTTTTCATCAACAAAATAGTGTGCCGAGGCGTTTCGTCCGGATGTTGCAAAATAATTGCAGTTTCCTTTTGCCGTATCACCGTTATTGGCGGTGTAATGCAACACTATATATTTAATTTCTTGTATTCTGCCTTTAGTGTAGTTGCCGCTGTTGGCAAGAAGTGTTTTTATCTCCATGCTTAACCTCCACTGGTTTACACTACCCTTAACTCGCCAAAGTTAAATAAGGGTAGTTTTATTTTTTTACCTCTTCCTCCACTTTAGTCTCTGTTGTGTTTGTTGTATCCTCCGTTAACCCATTAGCAATAAGATACCCCACAACAGACCCTAACGCACCAATAATTGCTGTTACCTGTACAATGGTGTTGCTGTCGCACTGCATGAATGCCATAATTGATGTTGCAAGCCCTGCTACTGCAACCCAAAACTTACGGCTTGTAAGCTTTATTACAAATACATCCCAGCTAAACTTTTTCATTTTATATCCTCCTCATCTACATATTCTCCCATTTTCTTTTTAACCGCCTTCTCAAAAATCTTTAAACCACCTACTCCTGCATCGTTTAGATTTTCAATTATGGATAACAAATCCCTTAAAAACATCAGGGTATATGCCAGCTGAGTAAACCACACTCCAACTTCACTAAAGCTGGTTAGCCTGTAAGCGCATCCCCCTATTACCATTAATATGCCAAAAACCAATAACTTGTCCCTTGTTCCTATAAAAAATTCACTGCTAGATATTTTGTGTTGTGTTAAGGCTCTTTGAAGCCCTCCGCCTTTGCTCGATAGTGCAAATAACTTTGTACTTAAATCCAAAACCATAATCACTAAAACTGCCAACCCACCGTAAAGATACTGCTTTTGGGGAAACAGGAATTTATATAAGAATGCTCCAACCCCAGATATTAAAAATAATATATCTACTTGAAATAACTTTTTTAGATATTGTGCCATAGTACCCCCTTATGAAAATTTGAAATAACATTTTCTAATTATGTAACCTTTTGTATTTATGCAATGGTACATTTTATTTTAAAATACATACATTAAAATAAACAACGTTCTTTGAAAGGGATGTCCCATGCATAATAATGATTTAAACAATTCCGATTCTAATGATTTAGAATACGAAGAATTATTAGACAATGAAAAAGTTGGTTTAGAAGATATTTATACTTCTCAAATACCAGTAATAAGCCCTGGACAATTTATACGTCCGCGACTGCCTGGATTACCTGGACTGCTTGTGCCCCCCGTAAGACCTTCACAACCACAGCGGCCTTCCCGACCACAGCAACCAACCCTTAGGCAACCGCCAACCACGCCACCGCCTTACACTACGCCCCAACTGCCAAGAGGTATGGCAATACCAAGCCCTGACTCACGGGAATTTAATGTACAATACGGCAATTTTATAAGGACTAACAATGTTGGATACCAGTTTAGAAGTTGTCTGAATCGTTTCACTTTTATTTGGACGTGGTACGGCAGAACCTTTTGGTACTATCCAATTTTTGTTAATCCATGGTCAGTGGAAGGCTTCCTTTGGAACAGAGGCCGCTGGATTTATAACAGCATACCGCTAAACAGCATTTTCTTTTATAGCTGCTTCTAAGTAAATCCCCTTAATGTTTACATCATTAACGCAACAAGTTGGGTGTATTGCTCCTGAGTAATTCTACTAGCCATTAAAAATACATCCAGCTTGTTCATCATATCTTCTTTTACATAAACACCGTTTTCAATAAGCTTTTTAACTCTTGTATATGTCATAACTCTTACCCTCCTATACTCCCATATCTGCTAAACACACTAAGTAATCAACATTTACTGCCGTTTCCAATGCCGTTTTTTCTTGCTCTGTAAGTGTTTCCACCATAGGCTCTGGGTTAAACTCTACCCATTCACCATTTGTATATTTCTTATTTCTAATGTCGAAATTCTCTTCAATTCCAATCATGTTGTCAGCTACAACTTCACCACTTAAATGACTGTCACTAACAACAAAACCGTTTTCATTTATCTGTGCATATCTGTACATTTCATTTCCCCCTTAATAAAATTCTATAACTTGCCATGAACATTTAAAAGATGAACCGGTGTTTGACACATTAAGGGAATTAGACATTGTTAACGAGGAACTTTTTAACGATGTTAATACATAAACATATGTTAAAGTTTGGTTATTAATGGAATTATCTATGAGAACAAAACTTTTAGCCGGATTTATATCACTAATTGATATATCGCACGTTCCATCTATTGAAGTTACTAACCCCCTCTGAATGCTTTTTACACTACCTCGTAAAGTATTTGTATACAATGCACCCGTCACGTAAGCACAAATAGTGTCAATATAACTCGCCCTCGTGCTCGTCCATAATGTTTCAAGAGTATCTATCTTTGCCGCCCGTGCCGCTGTCCACGTTCCTGTGAACCATGAAATCAGCCCTTTTATCCCTGCAAAAAGGGTTGTTGGTGTGTTGCTTGCTGTATCTCCAGATGTGCCTACTTTTGTATGTACCCCCTGAACAGTTGTATTAACGGCCTGAACACTTCCCTCTTTTGCCACGTCAATATTCACTTCTGCCATTTTTCATCACCTCTCTTATAGACCATCGTCGTAGGTCACCCTAAGACCGCCATTGTATATGCTGAATTTAAGTCCACTGTCCTCAATTCCACCATCTGCCGTAAACTGTGCCATATTTCCCACTTTTGCCCCTGTCACCTTTGCCATACCCGAACTTGAGGCGGCTTTGATTTCCCTGTCAATGATGTCTGCATTGTCATTTAAATCCTGAATATTAATAAAATCCGTGCCCTCTGGCTTTTTTAAATTGTAATTCGTTGTATAACTAGCCAACGCTTATCACTTCCTCTCTTAATTCTTTCCACCTAATACCGCTAACGCCACCCCATGTTAAACTCCTTGCCGTCTGCCATTGGTTGTACATAAGTTCTACACTTAACATCATATTCATAGGAGTAACCCTTTCTAAAAGCTCCGAAACAGCGTCCTTATTTTTCTTGCTGGTAAGGGCAACCTTTACCTTTAGAGTAAATGCTCCATTATTAATCTCTAAAACATATCCGTCTGTTCCGCATAAAGTGGTCAACAGTTCATTTAACTTAGGAACCGTATAGGGTACATCTTCGTTGTATTTTGCCAATAGCCTAAACCTGCGTTCCTCTAGGGTGTCTGTAGCCTTGGCAGAAATACTTACAATTTTCTCAAGCCTTGCCACACCATAGGTTTTGGCGGTGCTAATAAACTGTTCGTCTAAAACGTCCTCAATGGCGGCGTAAACCTGCTCCATTTCAGGATTTTCAGCAACCGCCAAAGCTTGAAACTCTCTTACTTCCTTTAAAATGTCAGGATAATAACTTTCAATATCAGCCATTGACTGTCCCCCTTACTACAACGGAGTTGGCATCCGCAGCATAGTTTGATGTGCTGCCATTAATGGAAGTATCAGAAATATCTAAAACGGCATCTAAATCCAAAAGCCTTGATTCTATCTGCGAAATCCTAACAATAATATTGTCTGTATCTTGCCAAGTTTTGTTGAGTTCCAAGAAATAAGCATCTAATATAGCGTTGATATAGGTTTCTGCCTCTTCAAAATTCCAACCCGAAGCATAAGTTATGGTTGTTGCGATGTTAATAGCCTGTTCTTCTGCCGCAACTACCGTTACTACATGGTCTAAAGGTGCTATCCCTAACCCCTCCCCAGCGTTTACAGTAGGGTCTATAGCTGTCTGTACCTCTGTTACAAGGCTTTCACTTGGTATCCCATAATCACTGTTGATAATCACCAGCTTCACCGTTCCACCGCCGTCCCACGCCCTGTAAACCTTACAACCGCCAACACCCGGTATTGCTGTCACCTTTTGAATATAGTCCTCACGGTTGCCCCCAAAGGCTTGGTTATCAAAGCTATTAAAATATCGTTGTCTTAAATCTTCCGTTTCTTCTGCATCTTCGCCAGGAATGATAATCTCCGTAAGTTCTGCGAAAGTTAACCCTTGTATGTACTCCACGGGTGTCATTGTTCCTATGTAGTAGTTAGGCTCTGTCCCTGAGGTTTCACAGGTCATTCTATAACTGTGGTCAATGGCTGAAATCAGTTCCGTTACCTTATAATTATAGCTGTCAATGCTGAACCGACTTCCAATAGGAACAGCAACATCAAACACGCCTTTACCAACTGCATAAGTAGCCGAACGAGGAGTAATGCCTCTTTCCAAGGCTCTTAAAATCAAATATTCCCGTGAAGCGGTATCGCCAAAGGTTTCCTGCAAAACCAAATCTAAGTCTATAAACATCTGGGCAAGCTCTGCCGCCGCAGGAGCAAGAGCGTCGTAAATAATACTGCCTTCTCTTTTGTCCAGTTCATCTGAAACCCTGTTCAGCATACTGTTTAAAATAGAATCGTAGGTCTTGCTTTCAAACATTTACATTCACCTCACTTTCAAAATTGCCCTCGGTGCTAACCACCGTAAATGTCACATGCAAAGCACCTCTCTTTTTTTCAAAACTGAAATTTTCCACCGAGCTAATACGGTCATCCTGTTTTAGCCCCTCTTCAATTCGCCTTTTCACTTCTGGATACACTAAAGAAATAGGCTGACCAAACAATTCCTTTAATTCCGAGCCGTAATTCCAACTATAAATTAAATGGTCATACCTTTCCGTATTCAAAGCCTTGTAAACCGCTTGCTTTACCGCCTCTAAACCATTGGTGTAGCCTCTTATTACACCCTTTTCAATATCCAAGGCATAGGTTTTTGACGGTTGAACGTCTATGGTGAAATTGTTTAAAAGTTCCTCGTTCACAACAGGTGTCATAACGTTCCACCTCCACCTATATCCAGCACCACAAACTTCTGTCCACCTTGAACCCTTAAAAGCACCACGTTGTCCCCAACATTCAGTTTGTTGTGCACAGTAAATGCCTTTGTTCCTGTATAGGCGTGGTTATGGGTGTTTGTTCCTGTTGTTCTGGTAGAACTATCATCAATATAACTGTGTATATGCGTATGGCTTTCAGTTGTATGGTTTACCGTCATATTTACCGAATAATCAATCACAGATTTGGTCAAAATTAAAGCCGACTCACTAATGGTCAGCTTTTGGTCTATCTGTATTTTTATCGGTGAACTTGACACTACGTTACCTACCATAACCGCCATAGGCTTTGTTGTCTCGTTTTGCTCTGCCGCCGCCTGCTTAATAATTTGCAATAATTCAGACAATAAAATCAGCTCCTCTCAAAGTTATATCCATCAGGTGCATGTCTGCTTTAAAGTTATGGGTAACTGCTTCGCAAATAAAATATTGGTTTACAGTTATGTCCCCTAAACTAAGGCTAACATTTATGCTGCACCCTGCCTGCACCTTTGCATCGCCAAAAGCATTTTTAAGGGAAAGCTTGCGTGTTTTCTTGTTGTAAAGGGATAAAAGAGCATTGGCTTTAGTGGCAAGTCCAATTTCGCTATCCGTTTTTTCAACGCACTGCAATAAGCCCCAATTGTTTATATTTGAAGGGTCTTTAGCCACAGAAACCTGTCTAATGCCTCTTCTTTTGTTTTCATATACAAGCTTCACCTGGTTGTAGGTTTCGCTGTCAATGCTTGTCCAGTACTGAAAATCCTCTGCTGTTTTATCCGTCATAAGAATATTAAGGCGCATGTTTTCAACATTTTTTAAGGTAAGCTTGCCGAAGTCATCATACAAAACAAACATCGCCTTTGTATTTGTTAGCGTCTGGTATAAAGCCTCCTGTATTGTGTCAAAAAGTGTTTTGTCATCCTCAATAAGGCTTTCAATCACCCAGCCTGTATCAGCAATATCTCCACAATCCAATGAAAAGTTGGCGGCAATCAATTTTATAATCTCGCTTGCCTTCTTGTTTTCAAACTGCCTAACATCCTTGTTTTTAAGGTATCTAAGCTGGTCATAGGCTGTTACACTTATGGTTTCGCCTTTACTTCTCTTCTTCTCAAATACATAGCCCAAAAAAATATCCTCTCCATCAACCCTAAGCTCTACGACATTGCCCTCTTGAAAATTCAAACTGCCATCCTTAACCACCTCAAATGCAAGCTTTCCAGGGCTGCCAAAGCGTTCAGTTGATAGCTTAACTTCTCCAACAATAACAGGCTCGTAGGCGATGTCACCGTTTATAATTCTAATATTAACCACTTTTTTCCTCCCTTCACTCTGAAAAACCGGCAACCCTTTCCTCATTGAATCATTTCGGAAACGAACGCCTAATTAGGCAACTTTTTTCATCCCTTCGGTCTGAAAAACCAGCAACCCTTTCCTCATTGAATCATTTCGGAAACGAACGCCTACTTAACTTAATCACCTGCCCTGGGTAAATTAAATTTGGGTTTGCAATGCCGTTCAGCTTTGCTATTTCGCCAAATTTTGAACCATCCCCCAGTTGTGCCTTGCAAATTGCCCAAAGGCAATCCCCTTTTTTAACGGTGTAGGTTGCCGCTGTTTCCTTGTCGCTTGCCCTTGCCTTCTCCACCTTAATTACAGTTTCACCCTCTGCTTTTTTAATGGTTTGGTAAGCAATTACGTTTTCCTCGGGGTAAACCTTAAGGGTTACATCGGCAGTAATATCAAAACCGTCTAATGCATTCTCAGTTAAGGTGTAATCCTCAATAGACACCGTCAAAGCATCATTAAAAAGCACCTTTCCCTGGGGCATAGTGCGGTATATATTAAACTTAAAGGTCTTTTTGTTGGCCTTTAATTCTTTTAGTTTGTTTATATAAATATCTGCCGTCTGAAATCCATCTGGATACTGTGCAAAGGGATATTTCACCTGTGGAATAACGAATTGAAGGCTTAATTGAGAAAGCCCTGGGGTGCGTAAAAAATTAATCTCCCCACCGTTTATTAAATCCATAGTTTTGTTGGTATTGCTAACCTTTAGGGTAAGCTTTGATGGTGCAATAGGCAGTAAAAGGCTGTCCATATAAAACTTATACACAATAATTCACCCCTTCAGCACAGGTATCCACCGCTTCACGCAGTTTTTCGGTGAATTTGTTCATAACTAAGTCAATGTCCAAGTCGCTATTTATGGTGGCTGTATTTTTAAAATCAACGGCAATTTGGGCTGTGGTGTAGTTGTTCATTGCCTCTCTTTGGGCAACGCCTCTTATATATTTTAAATCCTCGTCTGATGCACTAAAGCCCTCTGGCACATCACCCGTATCCTCAACTATTGATGCACCAAAATTTTCAACCCTCGGTAAAGAATATATAGCGGAAGTATCTGGAAGTGAGTTCATCTCAATTTGTCTTTGTGCCATAGCCACTAGATCCTCATTTTTTGTATTGCTCAACGCTGTATCCCTATTAAGTAAAGTAGTTGCAACCTCCCTTTGGTATTTTGTTAAGTTATCTGGTAACAGCTGTAGTACTGTTAAGGCTGAATTCGTTGCTTCACCCCATATCTGCCCCCATGCAGTAGGCATTTGACCAGCCTTTGTGTTGGTTTCAACCGTTTTTGCCAACGCCGCTTTTTTTATAATATCCCTTGTTATTTGCCCCTGTGCATCTATAGGCACTAAGCTTTCAAGTGATGTACCCATTTTATCAACCCTTTGCATCATATTAGGTGCATTGTTAAATATGGAATTAAACTCCTTCCCAACTGATACTGCCAAACCTAAAGTTTGTGAAAGCGGTTGCGTTATCCCTTCAGTTCCTATCCCTGTACCATTGCTAATAACACCCCTTGGCCCTCCTTGTCCGAAGTTATCAAAATATTCAAACATTTTCTGTTCTCCATAATCCACCTGTAATTGTTGTGCTATACCTCTTGGCGTTATTTGTGTGTTAACAAGGTCTGTGATTGGGGTTTGTACTTCCCCTATATCAACTTCACTGCCCAATACTGTTGAAAATATTTCAAACTGCTTTATAACAGACTGCATGAAGTTAGCCATGCTTTGCAATGCAGGTAACACTGCAACGTATTTACAAATTGTACTTCCTATAGTCGCCACCTCCTTCCAATAAAAAAGCAACTACCCTAAGAATAGCTGCTTGTGTTTAAATTTCCCCATTTTCTTCCGCCTAGGGAAACACTGATTACATTAAATGAGTGTTTCCCTAATTTACTTCTTTTTATTTCTGGCCAACTCTTTTTTCTCATTGGCTACTTTAATATCTATGGCGGCAATAACAAACGCTTTTTCCCGTCTGCTTAGTCCTAAAAATTGGGAGGGCAGTAATTTAAGCTTATGCAAACAGTAGTAGGCATAATTAGCGTCGGCATCCCCGCCATTAATTAGTTTTTTGCTTCTTCAATAAGGTCCCTTTGTGGTAAATCAAATCCGTTTATCTCTTGCACTTTAGCAATATAGTTGTTGTACTCTCCAGGCTTCAGCATTTTCTTTAACAAATCCTCTGCCCCCATAACACCGTAGGCATTTTGAAGTTGGGTGCTATTTAGGTTGGGATAAACGGTGCAGGCAGTTGCTAAAAGTGCCGAATATTTGTTAACATCAAAATCCTGTGTAACCTGACTTCTTTTGCCCATAACGGCTACTTTAACCATGCAGCTTTTTTTAATTGCCTCATCCTCAATACCTGTTATGGACTTTATTTCCCAAGGCTCTGGATTTCCGTCCTCCCCAATGAACCTGCTAGATACCACAAATTTGCAGTTTGCTTCTATAACTGGGTTTAAAAATGCACTTAAATTCATATTTTTTCCTCCTACATTCCGCTTAATTTACTAAAGGTTTCAGGTATTTCAAAGTCCTCAAATGTAAAGTCAATTTCCTCGTCCAGATACTCGCCGTCTGCATCAAACTTTGCTAAAATACCGCCGTCCATGTTGCAGTCTTTAAGAATAACCGTCTGCCTGCCCACTGATGATGTAGGGTCTGCGTTAGTCACCTGAATGTCAAAATAAATATCCTCTCCATACTCCTTGTACTGTTTAAGCAAGTTTCTAAAGATACTGGTGTTGTAGTGGAAGGTGGCATTGCCTGTGCCTTTCCACCCTGTGGATTTGTTACCCTTGCCAGTTTTTCCTAAAATAGGCACTTCGGTTTTTGTCTTTTCAATTTTCGCCTCAATGTTAATTGCCTGCATAAAGTTGTAGCGGTTGTCATCAATCGTTACATAGCATTCTGCCAAAGAAGCAGAAACCGTGTCCTTTGCATTCATAATATTTGCCATCGTCTATTTCCTCCTTTTTATTGTACAATCACTGTCATATAAAGCTTGCTCATGGCACAAATAGGGGTTACAGGGTTGGTAACCGTAACGCTTTTTTTGTCTGAGCCCTGACCAACAATAAGGTCATCAGCGCTAAAGTTTTCTATTGCCTGAATTTGTTCAAGCTGTTTGTTGTAGGTTACAATGTCGTTCCAAAAGGACATTCTGCCCGATGCGTTATTTTGAACTTTGCCCAAATATTTGGTGTTAAAAAGTACGGCAATATCATTGCCTATTTGGTCTAGCACCCTTATCACCTGATTGCTTTGGAAGTCGGCATTTTTGTCTGTGGTTACACAAACAAAGCTGTTTACATCCTCCAGCACTCTAACCTCGTCACCTACTTTGTGAAGTACAAGCTCGCCATTTTTTAAAGCTGTTTCCAACTCACTTTGCTTGTAAGGGGTGTTCACGGTGAACTCTCCGTTATATAGCCTGTTGGTAAGGCTTTTGTTAACTGCACAGCCACTTTCTGCCCCTGTAAGCCAGTAAACAAGGCTTGAAACCTCGTCCTCTGTTACGCTGTTTTTAAGGTTAATAACCCCCTCAAAGTCCGCCCCTTTGTTGTAAAGCACCGTCTGAAATTTAATGCCCATGTCGTCACGCAATCTTTTTGTAAAAGCTGAATAAAGGTTTTTAATTGTTTCCTCTGTGCTTAAACAGCCCAAAACATTGAAGCTGTAGCCTTCAATTTTATCCAAAAATGTTTGGTACTGTGTGCCAGTTACGCTTGTGGCATTCGTACCGCCTGTTAAGGCAGTGCCTGCTGTAGCAATTAAGGTTGAATCTGTTTTAAATACAACAAAATCGTTGGCTTTAAGGTCTGTAGCACAGCTAACTGTCTGGCTGTCTACAATAGTGCCATCCATTATTGTGGTTACATCAAACTTTGTTCCGTCATCTGCATTTACCGCAATAATTATCTTAAGGTCATTTCCCCTAATACCGCTGTACTTAGCCGTGGCAAAGGTGTTTTCTGCCTTAACTCCGCTGTTGAGCCTAAAGGTATAAAGGGTAGTTGCGTTAAGAAATAAATCCCTCAGCCCTTTAAGCTTGTCGTGAGTGTAGTCGTAACCAAAAATGCTCAAGCTGTCCGTTTGGAAATCAGACACTTCCACCTTGAATATTTCGCCGTCAACACCCCAATCCAACGCTAAAGCCATAGCACAGTAGCCCCTGTCGGATAGCGTAGCCGATGCCTTTGCCGCCGATGTAAAGTTAATGTAACTGCCTGGTATTCCCTTGTTTTGTGTTAAAAATGTTCCTCCGCCTAATGCCATTATTTAATCTCTCCCTTCATAAAATCCTCTGTAAGCTTGCTAACCTCTGCGTGGGTGTAGCTTTCGCCCTCTGTAAGTAAGGCTGTAAGTATATCCTTGCTGCCTATGTATTTTTTGCTGCTTAAAAGCTGTTCTTTTGTGAATTTAGCCTCAACCACTGCCTCAAACCTTTCAACCACTCTCCCAACCTTCGTCCCTACTTCAGCCTCAACCCCCGCTTCCACCTCTGTTTTAGCCTTCGTTCCAACTTCTATTTCACCACTCAATTGTTTCGCCATAAATAATTACCTCCCCCATATTTTCTTCTGGTTCTTTTTCACGTATTACAAACATGTTGTACTCCACATAAAAATGCAATACACCCTCTGTAATTTTTGAACTTAGGTTTGTTCCTCTTAATAAGTCATCCTCTGCACTTATGTATTCCAAAAGCTCAAACAACCCCTCTGCCACCGCCAAACATTCCTCATTTTTGTTGCCACCAACTGATGGATAGTAAATCACCTCAAATAAATAGATTTCCTTGTACCTGTTGGCAAACCTTTGCTTTTGGGTATGATTAATCAAGGAAACAAAAAAACAAGGCTCCTCAAAACCCTGTTCAATGCTTTCTGTGTATAACCTGTAATCGCTTTCGCTAAAAACCGTGCGTATTTTCTGGGCAATGCCCAAACCTATTGCATTAACCATTTAAGCCCACCTGTCTTTCAGCTTTAACTCAATTTCCTGATGGCTTATGTAAACTGCAGGCTCTCCAGCACAAGCGTAAACTGTTTTCGTTCCATTTGTAGTAACCGCAATTCTACAGCCAGCTTTCACCGTAACCTCTGGGGATAGATAAAGCTTAATCACCTGTGTAAGGGTTGCCCCAGTACCTTTTTCAACGGTAGATGGAATGCTTTTATACATCACTCTGCACGGTATGTTTTCAGCCACCACTACAGCACTTGTGTTGTTTACAACTCCATCTTTAGGCTGAAACTGGGTTATTGTGGCAGTGCTGTTATAAAGGCTTTGGGCATAATATTTAAGCATATTAAAAACAGACATCCCTACCACCCCACTTTTCTGAAGCGATTAAGCTGTGCCGTATAGTTCCCCAAAAAAGCCCTGCCCCAGTCTTGGCTTAAAGCAGATGGACTGTTAAAGGAAACAGAAACATCCCCTTCGGAAATCTCCTTTGCAACCCCTTCTGCTTTTTCCTGTCCTAAACTTTCCACCCTATACATATCCACGCACATGCTAAGCAGTATATTTTCTATCCCCAAGGGAACAGTTTCAATGCAACAATAGTTGCAAATCATGTCCGTTCCCTTGTCAATTAAAAAAGTCAAAATGGTGTTCTTGCTGTCGTCTGTAATGCCCAAAAGTGTTCTAAGGGTTGTCAACTGCTCCTCTTTAGCCATCCTCACCACTCCCTGTTTTTATTTTGCGTCCTTAATGTTTACATAAATGGAATTTTTCTTGTTGTCCATTACCCAAATGTCATGGTAACGTCTGTAATCAATGCTCCATGCGTTGGCTTTCTGGTAGGTATCAGGGGTGAAAATACGCATTTTGTCCTGCTTGGTTACGGCAATTGGGGAAGTTCTAGCCACAATAAGGAAGTTAATGTCCTTTGCAGTTGTTCCTTTAATAAAACCACCTGTTTCCTGACCAACTGTTGAGCCATCGTAAAGGGTAATTGCTGTGTACATTCGGTTGCTTGGCACTGCAATCAGTGGGCAGCCGTCAATTTGGGGTACTTGCGTGTCAATTCCGCCCTGTGAAAAACTTGTGGCGGTCAGCTTGCCCAAAGCCGCCTCCTCCACTGCCCCTACAGTGTCATAGCTTGCCAAAACATCAATTTCGTCATCGTAACCCGCCTCACGTATTGCCTTGATAGCTGTTTTAATTTTGCCAATAATTGTAGCCGCTGAAACTGTATAGCCATATTCCGACTGTTCGTCGTCCGCAACGCCCATAGCAATTGAGGCTAACTTTGAAATTCGGTAAGCATCAATTTCTGGCACAAGCATCGTACGCTGAAATTCACCCATTACATTCCCAGCCGAGGTAACAAAGTTTGTTTCGTCCACGTCCATAGCGTCTAGTAAAAACTTTCTGCCTCTATCCTGTGTCATTGCCAGGGTTTCGTAAGCTAAAGTAACACTGCCGTCTACGTAGCCACCTGTTCGGGAATAATCTCCTAACCCCTGTACACAAAGCTTTGGTATTTTCACCTCGTTGCCACCTGTGTATTTCACCTGTCCCGAATTTGCGTCCATAAAGCCAGTTTTAAGTGTCTGAACCGCCAGTAAATCTAAATTTCTTTCAAATAATTTTGCATACTCTAATGCATTTGCCATAATTTATTCCTCCTTAAAATTGAAACATTAATTTAGTGTTTTTAGCTGTCAAAAAAACAAAAACCCTTGGGCGCCGCCCAAACCCACTTGCTTTTTGAAAAAAGCAAGACCAAAAACTTTATTAAAACCGCATAAATATGCGGTTTTAGATGGGTCAATGGGTGAAACCCTTGTGGGTGTTTGAGGGCAAAGCCCTCAAGGTTTTGTCCTTGGTTTGGGCAACGCCCATGGTTTTGATTTTGGTTTAAAGTTTTGTTAGTTAGTTTTTATGCCCATAGCCTTTGCTATTTGGGCATTTACATCTGTGCCCTTGCTTGCTGTTCCTTTTGTAAAACCTGTGCCAACGCTTTGCTTTGTTTCCACATCAAAAAGATAACCATCGGTTTTTTTAATGCTTTCAAGGTCTAGCCCCTCAATAGTGCCATCCTCTTTTACAGTGACCTTTTCCATGTCTATAAGTGCCCTTATTGCTTTGGGATTTTTACCCTTCGCCTTGAAAATGGCCATGTCAACAGCACTGTTTTTAATGGTGTCCGTAATTTTTTTGTTTAAATTTTCCGTTTCCGTCTTGTACTGGCTCTGTAATTCATCATATTGCTTTTGTAGTTGGCTATTGTCCCCAAAGGTTTTTGCCTTTTCCTCCAGTTCCTTTTTTGTTTCATTAACTGCGTTAAAGTCCGCTCTGGCAACAAAAAGCTCCCCCAGCTTGTCCGCAACTTTTTTGTCCGTTTCCTCATTGTAGCTTTCGCCTATAATTTCTTTCAGCCATTCATGCTTCATGCTCTTTCCTCCTTAAATAATTTAATTGATGTTTCACAAACCGTGTGAGATAATAAAAGCGTACATATTATTTTTTGAACAAATTCAAAACCTTTTGGTAATTGGAGGGTACATATGGAATTTAGAAAAGCAACACTATCAGATTTTGCTGATATTATTGAAATTTACCAAACCGCCACCCAACATTTAGATGCTATAGGTATCCATCAGTGGGATGAAGCCTATCCATCAATAGCCATAATTAAAGAAGATATCCAAAGCCAAGAAATGTATATTGGGTTAATAGACAATAAAATTGTTGCTGCTTTTACCCTAAACCCAAACTATGATGAAGAATATGCCACAGGCAATTGGCAATACCCCACTCTTTCTTTTTTGGTGCTTCACCGCTTTTGTGTTACTCCTAAGTATCAAAATAAAGGTATTGGCACACAAACAATGGCGTTTATTGAAAATACCTTAAAAGAGGGAACCCAATGCCTGCGCCTTGACGCATTTTCTATAAACCCCTCTGCTTTACGGCTTTATGAAAAATTCGGCTTCACAAAAGTAGGTGAAGTGACTTTCTCAAAAGGTGTGTTCTTTTTGTTCGAAAAAAAATTGTAATTATTTCACATGATTTTTTGTATCCAGTTTCCACTCTGTCCTTTTTATCCGGCAAGTCCCGGTACTGAGGTGTGCTGTTTTGTCCCTGCACAAAGGGTATTTTTTGCATAAAAAAAAGACTTGTTTAACGTCTATGTCCAAAGACGGTTTATAGAATCATCCTATATGTTTGTGCATAACTGCCAGTATATCCTTTAAATTTAAAATAAATGCTTTCTCTGCTTTTTCTTTTTGTGCAGCGGCTTCTTTATTGCTTTTGAAGTTGTCTATAATAATTGCATCGGCATCATATTCCGTGTCTACCCCCCTTCCCCCGCCGTCTTTGTTATCCAAGTCTGTACTAACCCTGTAAAACACATGCCCATTTCCAAAGTTAACCAAACGTTTTACTTCTTGCTTTCCAACATAATAGTACCCCTTATATCCTTTGCAAAAATCCGCACAACTGTCTGCCTCTTTCTTCATTAATACTTCATCGGCTATATTTTCCCCAGTCCATTCTACACTAAGGTCATAATCGGCATAGCCAAACTTAACTATTTGGTCTAAGTATCCTTTAGTAATATAACAATCATAACCTACATCTTCAACAATAAAATCTCCACATTTTAAACTAAAGAATATAATCGCACTTCCCTTTTCATAGGGGTCTAAACTAACCTCCATGGTATACTTTTCAAAGGAAAACTGGACATCAAAATTTTTCTGAATATAAGCCTGTAACATATGCATATGGCTTTCATTTTCTGCATTAAACTGAACTTCTTTTTCGCCGAACTCGATAACAACAGGATTCCCTTGGTACGCTTGCTCCAATATTTGTCCCTCTACATTTCTATAAACCGCTTTCTGGGTTACTTCACCTAAGGTTTTTCCGTAAGCAACTTGCCCAAAAACATTTACGCTTGCCATTAGGCTTAAAGCTAATCCACCAACAATTAATTTTTTTACAGCCTTCATTTGCCATTCCTTCTCCCAATATTTTCTATGCACGGTAATAACAAAAGTATATACCCCTTTTTAAAATATGGCAATGTTACTGTGCCTTTTAAAATCTTACAAATTCTTGTCCGCCTTAGCCTCAAGTTCCTTCATTTCTTCATTTACATCCTCCACAAAAGGGTGCTTGGAAAGCAATGTTTTAGCCGATACAATTCCCTTGGATAAATCAATCATTTGCACTGTTTCAAGGTCGTTTGTAATCATGGTACGGTTAATGGTAATGTTTATAAAACTGCTGTCAAAGTCTGTGGCGTTATTTCTATTGTAATCCTCTGTAATAAACCAGAAAAAGTCCTTTATGGCAGCTTTTAACCTTGGTGCCATGGTGTTTGCCTTTAAATCCAACTGTGTATACTGAAATTTAAGGCTTACACCCGAGGCATTACCTAGTTTTTCGCTGTCAGTATGCACGCCCATGCCGAAATCGAAAATATCTCGCCTTAACATTTTAAGCCAGTCAATACGCCCAGAAACCGGCAGATTTACTTGCTTTGCGTCTATACTGCCAGCACTGTCGGAAATATTCACTGCTCTGTTTATTTGAAGCTTTTTGGCTATGGCGTCGGCTGTTTCGCCACCGTAGCCTTGTATAGACCAATAAAGGGTTACAAGATCCAATAAGTCGTTGGTACCTTGGCTGGAAATTAGGTCATATGCATCAATCAACCCCTTCACCTTCTGCAAATCCGAAATTCTTCGGGCGTTGTTTTCCAAAACCACAAAAGGAACTCTGCCCCAACTGTGTGCATTGGTGCTGGTTTCCACTCCATTAAGAAGGCTAATGTCAAACCAATGGGGCATAGGGTTCATACTATGGCTCTTGTCGGGCAAATATCTGCCCTTTTCGTCCTCGGTGTAAAAAGTTACGTCATTTTTTGTCCACCACTCTACTTTTTTGCGTAAAACCTTTTCCTTGCCCTTAATTACAGTTATGTCATAGTAACGTATTACCTCAATAAGTTCCGCCTGATGCCCAGTGTCATAAACCGGTATAATCTCAGTTGCAGGTACAATGCAATATTTAAGTTTGAACTCCTCATCATAGTAAAAATGTATGTACTCCACACCTTTGTTGCTTGCCCCAATAACTAAGTCCGATAAAACTTCATTCAGCTTTTCGTTGGCGGCACAGGTAATCATATCTTCGTAAGTTTTAAGCTTGGGGTCACTTTCCGCTCCTCTTACGCTAATGGTAGGCTCTCTGCCCACCAAATATGCCGCCTTTTGGTCTACTAAAATTGAATGAAAAGCGTTTACATTATGGTGATTGCTTCGGTTTGGGTTTCTAAATATTTTTCTGCTTTCCACCTCACTCCCCTCAACCATAGCGGTCTCTGAAATATAAGTTTTGCAGAAATCCTTGTGATGTATATCATGTTCCCCTACATAATATTTTTCGCCCTCTGCCATACACCTTTTTAAGTTCGAAGAAATATCCTCGTTTATTAAATCCCTAATAATGTCGCTGTTGTTTACCCCTGCTTCTGCAGTAATTTTCATGTTAATTAAATCTGTTTCCGTTAAAAGCATTATCTCACCCTCACATTCTTCATATCACTTTCTCTGCTGTATCTAACAGCATCAATTGAGTGGTTATTTTTATCTGGAAATTTAGCCTTAAAGTTGCCGTTGATATCCTTTTCCAATTCGTAACCGTTAAACTCCCTTGCCGTATTGGGGCATCTAACAGGGTCAATTACAATTTCCTCTAAATCCTGTAACCACTTTATGCCATAGCCCACACTGTCTGGCCCTTTTTTTGCCCCAATCACTCTAAGGCCGTAGTCGCTTACCTCTGCAATGCTTTTCGGCTCGGCACTGTCACAGGTAATAATGCCGTTGTTTTTGTTTTCCCTTTTCACCAATTCCGCCGCTTTGCGGTTACTAAGCCCCACTTGCTGTATTTCATAAAAAATGTAAAGCTTTCGTCTGGTTTTGTCATAGTGGTTTGCGGTATAGTGGAAGGGGTCGGTGGCATAGCCCCAGTCCAAACCCCTTGCAATTTTATCGAAGGTTTGCATTTCCTCGTCAGCAATTGTCCTTATGGTAAGATTGGTGAAAACCTCGCCGCCTGTGCCTGTTACTTCCCCTAAATACTCGTGGAGGTAAGCACCTTCATTCACTCGTTTTAGGTGATTAGCCTCAATAAAAAACTGCTCCCCCAGCCAGTTTTGGGGAACGGTTAAGTAGGTGCTATGGTGTACCAGTCTATCCTCTCTTATCTTTAAAATTTCTTCGTTTACCCAGTTTCTTTGGCTTTTGGGTGGATTATAGGAATAAAAAACGCAGAAGCCTTCGCCTCCACGCATTAAACTTTGGTTTATAGTTCTTATTTCCTCCATGCCTTTAAATTCGTCTACTTCCTCGTACCAAATGTATTTGCAATACCCTTGGCTAAATTTTGTAGACTTTATTTTTTTAGGATTGTCTGCCCCTCTAAATATAATTTTTGTTCCTGTAGGCAAATATAAAAGCTGTAGTGGGCTTACTGTTGCTTTCCAATGTTTTTCGGCACCTAAGGCACTAATTGCCCATCGTAATTGTTCAAAAACGCTGTCTTTCAGGTTAACTCCAACTTTGCGCATAGCAACGCAATTTGCTTTTTCATCGTTCATAATGCCCAAAATAATTTCAAGGCTTATAAAAGACGATTTTGTACTGCCACGTCCACCTTTAAGCCAATAGTGGGTAAAATTTTCCTGTTTAATGTTGTGGTGCAGGGCATAAAAAGAGGGTGAAATAAGGTCTGCTAAATTACTCATACCCATCACCCTTTGGAACATCGTCAATTATTTGAACCACTGCATCTCCGTCAATTTTCACCTTGTCGGTAAACATTCCGTAGCTTTTGCCCAGCAGTTGTGCCGCCTTAATTCTGTCTTTCACCACCACTTCCTCTGCGTCGTCCCCACGAAGTACAGCGGTTAAAAACTCCACCACCTCTGCCGCGTCTGCAACTTTTTTCCGCCTTTTTGCCATCGCCACCACCTCCTTTTTTGTCAATGTGGTATTTTGATATGTAACTAGGCATAAAATTTTAATATATCAATTATTGAAGGGAAATAAAAAATGGACTCAAACCAAGATTATCCTGTGCAAAAGATAACTGCTTACGCAACCGCCACGTCTTACTTAAAAGACTACGGCCCTAATCCACTTGTTATTAATATTGAAAATGCCACAACTGATAATACTAATTACCGCACCGCTTTGTGGACTGGTACTTATTTGCAGCTTACTTTAATGAGTATAGACCCCGGAAAAGATATAGGTTTGGAAATACACCCTCATCTAGACCAATTTATACGTATTGAGGCGGGTAAAGGCTATGTTAAAATGGGGAAAACCCAAGAATGTATGGACTTTAAAGCCACTGTATACGAAGATTGTGCAATAATTATTCCCGCTGGAACGTGGCACAATTTAATTAACACAGGCACAGAACCAATTAAGCTCTACTCCATTTATGCTCCTCCTCAGCATCCACATGGCACAGTACATAAAACCCGTGAGGAAGCAGAAGAACATGAACATCCCCACTAAGTAATATTGCATAAAAACCTCGGGCGTTGCCCAAACCCACTTGCTTTTTGAAAAAAGCAAGACCAAAAACTTTAATTAAACCCGCATATTTATGCGAGTTTACATGTGTCAAGGATGCAATGATAAAGACATTCCATTTGTCCGCATGACAGCGTTGCAAAGCAAAGTGCTGACCAATGCAAGGGCAAAGACATGCCCTCTGTCCATAGGACAGCTTTGCAAAGCAAAGTGCTGACCTTACCCTTGTGGGTGTTTGAGGCCAAAGTCCTCAGGGCTTTGTCTTAATTCATGAATTGGGAATTCATTTTCACCTACACGAAAAAAGTCAGTGTTTTCAAGGCTCTTACGCCTGATTTGAAAATACTGACTTTTCTCCTACCAGTGCCCAAATCAAGTCCGCTTGTGACTTGATTTAAGAGTACAGACTAGTGTTAGTATATAAGTATGGACACAGAAAGTTGAACATTCTATAATAAACATAAAGGAGTGTTCAATATGGCAAAAAATCAAAAATCCTACACCTTTGAATTCAAGCAACAGATTGTAGATCT
>JBFWMT010000046.1:0-19960 GCA_050251415.1 Anaerotignaceae bacterium
CCCAATATCAGCCCTACCCATGCAATTGCGCATAATATAAGTAATCCTGGAACACTTTCAGCAAAATTAGCCGCCCAGTTAACAGGACCGCTGCCGCGGCTTACAGCCCAGGCATAAATAAGATTGCCAATTAAGCATATAAAAGCTGTTATTAATAATACAAGGGTGATTTCCAAAAAAGTATCACTTGTTAAATTTTTCTTAGCTTTAGTCATAGCATCATTCCTCCTTAAAATTCTATTTTATTTTTGTCTTCTTTTATTTTTTTTCTTCTTCCAAAAATAGGCTCCCAATGTTTATATAAAGTGTTAGTAAGGGGAATTGAAACCAAAACTGCCATAACCACACCATCTATATTGGAAAGAATGTTACTTGTGGCTGCATATGCGGAGATTTGCTCAGCCATTTCAGGGAACAGTGCAATAAGTGTACCAGAAGACGCTGCCATCATGGAGCCGCTTCCAACGCCGCAGGCCATTGCAATAGCATACGGATGAAGAGGCGTCATTGCCAAAAGACTAGCAAGCAGGCCTACAAAGATTGTTCCAATAAGAGTTCCAACCGTATATGTTATCATAACGCCTCTACCCTCAGGAGAATCTAATGTATATTTGTTTGCAATAACAGCAACGTTTGGCTCTCTGGCAATAGAATATGTAAGCCCAATGCTTTCCCTTTTGAAGCCAAAAAACAATGCAACTGGAAGCGCAAAGAATATAGTTCCTAAATTACCAAGCTCCTGAAAAATTAATGCAGGCCCTGCTTGAATTACATTTTCAATTGAAGCACCTGATGTAATTCCCATTTTAGCAATTAACAATGATACACCAACCACAACAAATTGGCTGGCAGTAGTATCACATTCTTCATTAATCCAAGAAATTGGCTTATTTACATATACAATCATACCTATAACCATTGCAAACAGCATAGGCAGAAGCATTATGCTTGAATTTCCCACCGGAATTTTAATGATACCGACACTTTCGCATACAATTACTATTAAAAGACATGTAAGATGTAGTGGTAAATTTTTAATAATCTTTTTAGTTCTTTCAAAGTTATCCATTTCTTCCTCCTTAAAATTTAAGATTTCACTGTAAAGCTTATTCCTTAGAAGGAATCCTTATGAAACCTTCTTTACTTTATACCGCCCCATTTTTCAATATATTCAGTTTTGGTCATAGCTGGCACAAAGGATTCTTTTATCTTAAGCCCTTCCTTCGCTCCATCCCAAAGAAGGTCGATAAGAACCATTGTTAAGCACTTTGCAGCCATAATTACAGCCAGCTCACGGTCTGCTATCTTGAAGTTTTCGCTGTGGAATCCTCCCTCTGCACCGCCGAAAAATGAATGCAGAACCGGAAGTATTTGGGAAACATCACCTGCATCTGTTGACCCGCCGCCAAAACCAAGGCATATTTTTTCCACACCTTCTGTTCCAAGAAGCTTCTGCATGTTTCCATACATAAGGTCCAAAAGAGGGTCGCACATAACCATAGGCATATATCCAGGAAGGTCAACCACATCTGTTGTTGCACCAACTGCATCTCCCCCTGCCTTGTATGCCCTGTTTACTTTTGCGCTTGCATCAACAATCGCATTAATATTTGCACCCCTAACATAGGCCTCAAGCCTGACATCTGCAGGTACAATATTAACAATATCCCCGCCCTTAGTCATTATTGAGTGTACTCTGATATGGTTCTCCTCACGGAACGTTTCCCGCAGTGCATTAACAGCCATCATTCCAATTCCTGCCGCATTAAGAGCATTTATTCCATCATACGGAGCTGCTCCTGCATGAGCGGCCTTGCCTGTATAATGTATCATTTTGCCCACAAATCCATTGCATAGGGAACCAGCACCAGCTTTGAAGCCCCCGTCGCTCATAGCCGTATGCTGCATAAGCGCTATATCAACGTCATCAAATTTCCCTAAACTGATAAACTCCTGCTTTCCACCCAGAAAACTTATTTTCCCCTCTTCCCTTAAGCGGTTACGGTATTCTATTTCAATAAACTCTTCTGAAGGAATGGCCATAAGCGCTACATCGCCGTCTAACTCAGCCATTAGGTTTGCATCGTGCATTGCAGCAGCAACTCCTGCTAAAGCTGCCAACTGTACATTATGCCCACAGGCATGAACTGCCCCGGTCTGTTTATCTGCCTTAGGGTGTAACGAAGAAACTACAGCATCAAGTTCTCCCATTAATGCAACCTTTAATTTTGATGAGCGGCCCTTTTGAGTTGAAATTACTCCTGTGATGGCGACGCCGTCTTCATAATCCATATTTATTTCATTAAAGAATGCCTTCATTTTTTCAGCTGTTTTAAATTCTTTATATCCAAGTTCAGGTTCTGCCTCAACAGAATCATATAGGGCAAATATTCTATCCCTGTTTTTATCAATTGCATCTAATGCTCTTTTTTTACATTCTTCCTTATCCATTAAAATGCCTCCTGTTTTTTATCCTTGTACTTATAATAGCTTCATAATCCACCCCTTTTTCTATCAATATTGCTTTCACCACCATTTTCATAAATGAAAATTGAATTTGTCGTAGCAGCATCTACTATTAATTCATATGCAAGCAATTTTAAATTAACATTATTAAATGTAGCCCTTGTGGCAAAGCAAAGGATTTTCTGCAAATCCAACAGTCTGAATTGAATATTATTAAAGCTTAATGCCACTCATAATCTAATAATAATAAACATGTGTCCGTTGCATGCGTACATTTATTTAAAGGTGTCTTTCACTACCCTATTATATAAGTAATATTATTCCAGTCAAGCTACTAAAAGCATTACCTAATTTATTTATTACGATACTTTTTCAATTCAAAGTATGCTGACCTATTAACTTTTTTTATAGTCTGCAATACTTTCCACATACTTTTCTGCCGCCCTGCCTATTGCCTCACCAAAGCTTTTCTGATTTTCTTCTTTAATCAACCACTCATAGTCCTGTGGGTTAGAAAGAAACTTGCTTTCAAACAACACCGCTGGGCAATTGGTTATTCTTGTTAGTGCCAAATTGCTTTGCCTTGGCTCTTTGCCCAAAAAGTCCATTAGTCCTGCAACATTTGTATTCATAAAATTCACTGCACCGTTTATATCCTTATAGGTATAGAATGTAAGGAAACCGCTAGTGTTTGTATAATCAGAAGTAACGGGCAATGAGTTTCCGTGTATAGAAATGGCCAAATCAGGCTTTTCATTCAGTATTACATCCACTCTGTCAGCCAACGAAACAAATGTATCATCCGTTCTTGTCATAATAACCTCTGCACCCTTATCCTCCGAATAGCTACATGCAGCAAGGGCTATTTGTAAATTAATATCTTTTTCCATAGGGCCATTTACACCTGCGGGGCCAACTGCTCCACTGTCTGTATCTCCATGCCCTGCATCAATAACAATTTTTGCTCCTTTAAGTGAGCCATACTCCAAAATTACTGGTGCTTTTTTAAAGCTCAACATAAGCTTTCTGTCATAAAAACTCACACTGCTTCCGCAAACATCGAAGTCGTCCTTAAAGTACACGGTATAAACCGCATTTTCACCTTCCTGCACAGCCGTAACATCTTCAAAAAGCAAATTTGTTCTCACTGATGCATCTGGCTGAAATACCTTTGTATTAAATATAGTTAAAACTGCTTTTTCCTTGTCAGCAGTAAGGCTATATAATGCCGCATAGTCCATGTTAAAACCAAGTTCTGTTAAATTTTCCTCTGCCTCTGGCTCAAATGAAATGTGCGTTATTTTGTTCTGCTCAAGTGTTCCTTCTTCAACATCTAAGGTTTCCTTATAAATATATGTACCATCATAAATACGATAATACTCATCTGTTTCCCCAATTATTTGTGTTGTTGTTCCCTTCGCCAAAGGTGTTAATAATTCATTGGACTCATCTGGATTAGTTCTGTGAGAAATGTTATTTCGGTTTACCACGCCATAAATGGGTACTTTTGTTTCATCGTAAAGGTCTGTTTTCTTGCTCTCTTCTTCAGTTACTTTTGGTGCTTCTGTTGCTTCTGGAACTTCCTCTGCAACGGTTGGTGTATCAACTACTGCTTCTGACGTCTTTTTAATAACAGTTATAACTTTTGTTTTACTGCCATTTTTAAACTGGAATATATTTTTCCCGTCTTTAAGCTGAACATAGTCAGAAAAAAATCCGCTTTCTGTAATCTCCACAAGTTCTCCGTTAAGGTAAAGCTGATTTTGTGGATTGCACGCACCAAGTATGCTAATGTTTTCCGCCTGTGTTTCATATCCATCTGTCGGGGCAGTAATAATTATTTCTTCAACTGGCTTATAAACCTTGTAATTAGCACCAAACGCCACACCACAAACCGATGTAGATAATACCACGCCTACAACCATGCTCATCAATAATTTTCCAAACTTCATTTTCATACCTCCATTTCTTTCCTTAATATATTCCCACAATTTTACAGTAAAATCAATGCAAACTTTGATTTTACGTAATAAAAAAAGCGGTGACCGAAGTCACCGCTAATTAACTAAAAATTAGTTGGCATTCTTTTCTGCATTGAATTTCTTAAGTGCCTCTGTTAATTTAGGAAGGATAACTTTAACGTCACCAACAACACCTAAGTCAGAAACACCAAAAATTGCTGCTGTATCGTTCTTGTTAATTGAGATAACAAGTTCAGAGCCTTCCATACCAGCAACGTGCTGGATAGCACCTGAAATACCACATGCTAAGTAAAGTTCAGGTCTTACAGTCTTACCTGTCTGTCCAACCTGTCTTGAGTTTTCAATCCAACCTGCGTCAACACAAGCTCTTGATGAAGAAATTTCGCCGCCAAGCTGCTCAGCACACTCTTTAAGAATGTCAAAGCCCTGAGGACCGCCAATACCACGTCCGCCAGATACAAGTACCTTAGCTTCTGTGATGTCTGCATGTTTCTTACCTTCTTTAACAGCTTCAAGAATTTCTATGTTCATGTCAGCTGCTGTAAAGTCAACTGCAAATTTAACAACTTCACCTGTTCTTGTAGTGTCTTTGTCAGCTCTCTTCATAACGCCAGGACGTACAGTTGCCATCTGTGGCTTTGTTCTTGGGCACATAAGTGTAGCCATGATGTTACCACCAAAAGCAGGACGTGTCATAAGAAGTGCTCTTGTGCCGTCTGTACAGCCCATAGATTCTTCTTTAGCAATTTCTTCTTCTGTTTTAGCCATTCTTAAGCCTGTACAGTCTGCAACAAGGCCTGTTTTAATACGGCTTGCAAGTCTAGGAGCAACGTCACGACCAATTGATGATGCGCCGAAGAGCATAATTTCTGGGTCATATTCATTGCAAACCAAAGTAAGTGCTTTTGTGTAAGGCTCTGTAACATATTCTTTTAAGTATGGGCTGTCAACTAAAATAACTTTATCTGCACCATAGTGGAATAATTTAGCTACTTGATCCTCAATTTTATCACCTAATAATATGGCTACTACGTCGTCTTTTAAATCCTCTTTTAATCTTGTTGCTTCTCCAATAAGCTCAAGTCCAACATTCTGAACTTTACCGCTTCTCTGTTCAACTACTACAAAAATTCCTTTACTCATTGTAGAGTTCCCTCCCATTCTTTATATTATAAACCTACGGAATTAGATAATGTGCTTTTCTTCAAGTTTTGCCATAATAGCTGCAACCGCTTCGTCAGTTGAAGCATTTTTAAGAACTGTACCAGTGCCTTTAACTTCTTTAGTAAATGACTGATATACGTTAGTTGGTGAACCTTTTAAGCCAATCATATCAAGCTCAAGGTTGTCCTTAAGTTCTTCAAAGCCGATAACTTTAATCTCTTTTTCGTAAGCATCAACAATACCGCTAACTGTCATATATCTTGGGCTAGCAAGCTCTGCAATTGCAGTAAGAAGGCAAGGTGTTTTAATTTTAATGATGTGGTAACCATCTTCAAACTGTCTTCTAACGATTAAGTGGTCTTCAGCAACCTCTTTGATTTCTTCAACATAAGAAACCTGAGGAATGCTAAGCTTTTCACCAATCTGAGGACCAACCTGAGCTGTGTCACCATCGATTGCCTGACGGCCAGTGATAATTACATCGTAACCGATTGTTTTAAGAGCAGCAGCAAGAATACCACTTGTAGCATATGTATCTGAACCGCCGAATTCTCTTGCAGAAACAAGGTAAGCTTCGTCACAACCCATAGCTAAAGCTTCTCTTAAAGCTACGTCTGCCTGTGGAGGACCCATTGATACTACGGATACAGTGCCACCAATTTTTTCTTTAAGTTCTAACGCAGCCTCAATACCTGTTTTATCATCTGGATTGATGATACTTGGAACACCGTCTCTAATAAGAGTGCCTGTTTTTGGATCAATTTTAACTTCTACAGTATCTGGAACCTGTTTAATACACACAACAATTTTCATCTTAGTTCTCCTTCCGATTTTTGATTTATTTTTACGGTTTACAATGAGAAATTAATTAAAGTTTCATTGAACCTGAAATGATCATCTTCATAGCTTCTGATGTGCCTTCGTAGATTTCTGTAATCTTAGCATCTCTCATAGCTCTTTCCACTGGGTACTCTCTACAGTAACCATATCCACCCATTAACTGAACGCACATACGAGTAACTTCGTTTGCAACTTCTGAAGCGAATAATTTACACATAGCAGCAAGTGGAGCATAGTTTTCATGGTTGTCTTTAGCTGTAGCAGCTCTCCAAACCATAAGTCTAGCAGCATCAACCTTTGTCTGCATTGAAGCAATTTGGAACTGTGTGTTCTGGTATTTGCTAATTGGCTTGCCACCCTGTTTTCTTTCCTTAACATATTTAATAGTTTCGTTGATAGCACCCTGTGCAATACCTACAGACTGAGCACCAATACCGATACGACCGCCACCAAGAGCTGTCATAGCAATTTTGTAACCGCCGTTTTCTTTTCCAAGAAGTCTGTCAGGAGAAACAACAACGTTTTCGTATGTTACTGCACAGTTAGAAGCAGCTCTGATACCCATACGTTCAATGTTAGGGCTTACGGAAACGCCAGGCATATCTCTGTCAATAATGAAAGCGGACATACCTTTAGGTCCTTTTGATTTATCTGTAAGTGCAAATACGATAAATGTATCAGCGAAACCTGAGTTTGTTGTAAACATTTTCTGGCCATTGATGATGTAGTTACCGTTTTCATCTTTGTCAGCTGTTGTCTGAACGCCTGCAGCATCAGTACCAGCATTTGCCTCTGTTAAACCGAAGCAACCAATTTTTTCACCACTTACAAGTGGTCTTAAGAATTTCTGTTTCTGCTCTTCTGTACCATTTTCGTTGATACATGGGCAGCAAAGTGAAGTATGAACTGAAAGTGTGATACCTGTTGAAGCGTCAACCTTTGAGCATTCTTCCATAGCTAATGTGTATGTAAGAACATCAGCGCCTGCGCCGCCGTACTCCTTGCCATAAGGAATACCAAACATGTGGCATTTCTGAAGCTTCGCAAGAAGCTCTGCTGAATATTCTTCAGCCTCATCCATATCTTTAGCGATAGGTTTGATTTCGGTTTCCGCGAAATTACGGAATAACTCTTGCGCAAGTAACTGTGTTTTTGTTAATTTAAAACCTTCCATTACATATTCCTCCTATTTGAATAATATTTTATTTAATAATCTTTACGATTATTGTAAACTGGCTTAGTATGCCGGACCGCATTTCGCTTATGTCAAACACAGTTTATATTCATCAAAAAATTTTCCTATACAAAATAGTTAGTATACGAACCATTTTTGAAAAATTAAACACACAACCGAATTTGATGTGTGTACTTCTACCTAAAAAGTCTGTGTATTATGTCCTTTGCTAACGGTATAAGTATCTCCCATGGTTCCCCATAACCTTTAGGTCACACCACCGACAACATTAACCCATAGACTTACTTTATAGCCTTGACACAATTTTGTCAATACATATTTCTGCCTTTTGTGCCTTTTTGTTAAGTTTTCACAAAGTGGTAAGACCGATGAAAAACGAAGTACAAAATAAGGGGCTTTATTTACGCTTCTCCACAAGATATGTATTAACAGCTTCCAAATAATTCAATAATCCGCTTCTTTTTGTTACTATTTCATACTTGCTTTCAAATGCAGAAATTGGTATAGACTTTCTTCCACCATTTTGCGCCTGCTGCCAGTATTGTTTAAGCACCTCAACAGGTAAAAAAAAGTACTTGCCTATAGCGCTAAAGTGTATCAGCAAAAACGATACCCCACCTTGACTGTTAAAGTCCTCCATAAACTGCATCTGATGGGCATGTATGTTTTGCACTGGCAGGCTTTTTAGCCCCGTTTCCTTTGCATCGAAGCATATTCCTATTCCCTGTGCAATGCCAATGTAATCCACTGTAGACTGGGCATCGAAGTATGCCAGGGTAATTGTATGCTTTTTGTTATCTACCTGAACAGGGGTTATTGGTGTTGGTATTTTTTGAATAACCGCAATGCCTTCTTGGCGGTAAAGTTCATTTGTGAAATTTATTAAATCCTCCAGCGCACTTCCCCTAAGCCCTCTTGTGTTCCAGTATCCCATTGTTTTACCCCCAAATGTAAGTGAAAATTTCTTCCCTAATCCCTTGGTTTTCTTCATATTCATAAACACTTTCAAGCATGGCCTGTCCGCCATTTAAGCCCATATTTATTATCGCCCTTACAGCCGTGTGCCTAAGCATGATGTTTTCATTTCTAATATGTTTTTCAAGTAAAGCAAGGCTTTCTTCACTTCCAATGTTGCCCAGTACCGAAAGAGCATTCCTTTTTATTACCGTCGCCCCTCGCCAGCCCATGGCCGTTGTTCCAAACCGCTTTTTGAAGGTACTGTTAGTCATGTTCAAAATATCCTCAAGCAATGGCATTATATCCCCTAAATCGGTTATATTATCCAATGTTTTTGGATTATTTTTACAAATTAGTTGGCATGCGTCACAGCCATAAAGGTTCACCCCTATTGATTTCATTTCCTCTTGTGTAAGTAATCTTTTTTGCTGGGTAAGATAAGAAATGCACTTTTCAATTTTGAAACTTCCTTTACCTATAGCCCCTGTAGGACAAGCATTAATACATTTGTTACAATTTGAACAATGCAAAGTGCTTTTTTCGCCCCATTTAAGGGTTAAGTTTGTTATTATATAGCCAAAAAACACTGCCGAACCGCCGTTTTTTGTAATAACACTTCCGTTTTTACCTTTGTAACCAATTCCGCTTCTTATGGCAACTGCCCTATCCACCAAGGGGCCTGTATCGGCAAATGCCATACATTCTGCATTAAATTCATTTTTCAAAAGCTGGCACAATTCCCTAAGCTTTCTCTGCATAAAAATATGATAATCTTCACCTACTGCACCAATTGATATATAGCCTCTAAGTTTTCCATCGCTTTGCACCAACAAATTTTTGTTGTACCCCTTTGCAAACACAATAATGCTTTTTGCATTGGGCATGGTAAGACGTGGGGAAATTCTTTTTTCAATATTTTTTTCTACAAAGCCCAAAAGGGTATTCCCAGTGTCTGAAAGACTTTGACGTAAATCTTCAAAGTCTTCGGCACTGCAAATACCCACATCGGAAAAATCGTTTTCCAAGGCAAATTTATTAATAATGTTTTCAGCTGTTGTTTTCATCTGTAATTTCCTTCATTTTGGTTATGGTTACAAATTCCACTCCCATTTTTTCTATTTCCGGAGCCAACTCCTTTATTGCCTGAGCTGTAATTTTCCCACCCTCTGGTCCAACATGACCAATAGCTATTGCTGTGCCGTTTTTAACCGCTATTTCCGCGGCCTTCATAAGCTGTTTCTTAACAACACTGATGTCGTCGGTGCTGTCCAAAAACACATCTCGCCCAAAAAGACAGCAATTCGTTTTTTCACACAATTTTTTTGACACAGAGTTCGGTGTGGTTCGACTATCAATAAAAATAAGTCCTCTTTCTGTCACTTCATTAATTACAACATTTAATGCACGTTCATCCTCCATAATAGCAGACCCCATGTGATTATTCAATCCCACAGCACCATCAACAACAGTAAATGCCTCGTTAACAACAGTTTTTATTTCCTCGTCAGTCATGTTCAGAAAAACGCCCTTGTCGCCCACCCAAGATTTTTTGCCTATAAGGCTTTCCATAGGCATATGTACTAGCATTTCCTTCCCTGCGGCTTTCACCTTATCCATATCCTGTACAGTTCCTTCAGAAAATGGCATAATGGCGGCTGTAAAAGGAATATCTAATGCCAGCATTTGGTCTGTCCCCTCTCCATTATTACCAAAATCATCTATAATTATTGCAAGATAGCCCTTTGGGACATTATCCACCGAGGCTAAAATTGCACGTTTGTTAATAAACCTAACACTTGCTGTTACAACACACACAAAAAGACAAAACAGCAACAGGCTATTTTTTATGGTTTTTTTTGTTAATACAAAAAACATATACCACCACTCCTTCAAGAAGTCATTAGTATATGTTTATTGCGCTACAAAAAATTTATTCTCTTTTATTCGCCAATGTAGGTAAACCTCTTTACCCTTTTTCCGTCATGTTCAATCTCTTCGTTCCACATGCTTAAAGGGCGCACCCAAACGTCGGCCTGTCCATACATTGCACGGTAAACAACCATTTCTTCAAGGGTTTCGGAATTTTTTGCAACATGCAGTACGCAATATTCGTTGCCCTTAAAATGTCTGTACATTCCCATTTTTATTTTTTCCATTACAGCTCTATTACCTCCGTGTTTTCCAGTGCTTTTTCAAGAAAAGCTGGCAATTCGTTAAGCTTATACTCCATTTTATCTATAACGCTGGTTTTTGGTTTGGTTTCTGGATGCTTTGCCACAAAAATGGTACAACAATCCTCATAAGGCTGTATAGAGGTATCAAACGTACCTATTCGCCTTGCAATATCAACTATTTCCTGCTTATCCATTCCCGCAAGCGGACGAAGTACAGGCATTTTACACGCCGCATTTATTGCATTTATGCCTTGCATGGTTTGGCTTGCAACCTGACCAATGCTATCCCCTGTAATTAGCGCCATTGCATGCTCATTTTCGGCAATTTTCTCTGCGGCACGCATCATGCTTCGTTTAAGGAAAATTGTAAGCTTATCCTCTGGCACATGTTCCAAAAGGTATAATTGTAACTCTGTAAATGGAACAACATACAACTTAAAACCACCAGTGTACTGGGAAATTATTTTTCCAAGGTCAACTACCTTTTGTTTAGCACGCTCGCTGGTATATGGTGGTGAATGGAAGTATACACCGCTTACCTCAACGCCTCGCTTGGCCATCATAAAGGTGGCAACAGGGCTGTCTATACCACCAGATAAAAGACTTACACCCTTGCCCGAGGAACCGTAAGGCAGTCCGCCAAAGCCTTTAATAAACTTGGAATAAATGTATGCCTCGTTGCGAAGTTCCACAAAAACAGTTTCCTCTGGATTATGAATATCTACCGTAAGGTTTGGCATATTTTCTAAAATATAACCACCAACCTCTGCTGAAAGCTCATTGGATAACAATGGGAATTGCTTGTTGCTTCGTTTTGTTACCACCTTAAAGGTTGTTGGTTTGTCAGCATAAAATTTTCGCATATGCCCTAAAGCACTTTGGCATATATTTTCAACGCTTTGGTCGGTAATCTTAATTCCTGGGCAAACCCCAAGAATACCCAACACGCAAATAACCTTAGGAATAATGCGGTCAAAATCCATTTCTCCGCCTCTATCCTCCACAATCAGCCTGCCTTGCTCTCGTACAACATAAAAATTGCCCTCGCTGTCTATGTTACGGCGGATACTTTCCACCAATTTAGTAACAAATAAACGGCGGTTGTTGCCACGCATAGCTATCTCGCCATACTTAACTATCAAAACTTTTTCTATCATATTTTTCTCCTTGAAAAACAAAACTATTATCAACTAAACTACATAGATGTCAAAAAATCAAACCCAAAAGTAAAACCCTTGGGCGTTGCCCAAACCCACTTACTTTTTGAAAAAAGCAAGGCCAAAAACTTTTATTAAAACCGCATAAATATGCGGTTTTAGATGGGTCAATGGGTGAAACCCTTGTGGGTGCTTGAGGGCAAAGCCCTCAAGATTTTGACCTTATTGCCTTATGATTACTTAATCTTTTCCTATCTTTTTCTGTTAAACCGCCTAAGCATTGGCACAATCTCTTTCAGTGCCTCGAGGCAAACATCTGCCTCTTCTATCGTATTAAACCTTGTAAAACTAAACCTTACAGAACCAACAACGTCTTCCTCTGACGTTCCTATTGCCCCAAGAACACTGCTTTGTACCTTTTTTTTGCTGTTGCATGCACTGCCTGCGGATACAAAAATTCCTTTGTCCTCTAGTGCATTTAAAAGCACAGGGCTTCTTAAATTTTTGAAAGCAATATTAAGCACATATGGGCTTGCCTTGTCTATGTCCTCACCATTAATAAAGGTATCCTCAATACTCTTAAGTATACCCTCTGCAAGGTGTTTTTTAAGTTCCATCACCTTTTGGGTGCTTTCAGTTAAGTTTTTGTAACTTTCCTCTGCCGCCAGTGCAATTGCCGCCGCGCCTGCCGCATTTTCCGTACCCGGTCGCTGACCTTTTTGTTGACCGCCGCCATACATCATTGGTTTAACCTTTAATCCAGCTTTAATATAAAGAAATCCCAAACCCTTTGGCGCATTAAATTTGTGTCCGCTTGCAGACAACATATCGATATTGCATTTGCGTACATCAATTTTGTATTTGCCGAAAGCCTGTACCCCATCAACGTGGTATAATGTATTAGGATTGGCACTTTTTACTGCCTTGCCAATACTTTCCACATCTTGAACAGTTCCAATTTCGTTATTAATAAGGATTGTGCTTACTAAAATAGTGTCGCTTCTAATAGCATTTTTTAATTCCTCTATATTCACATAGCCTTTTTCGTCCACTGGAAGAAACTGAACTTCATAACCTTCTTCTTCCAGTGTTTTAAATGGAAGAGCAATGGCAGGGTGTTCAATTTGGGTAGTTATAATGTGCTTTCCACTGCGGTGATAGCCCTTTGCAGTACCAAATACCGCCATGTTGTTGCTTTCTGTTCCGCCACTGGTGAAAAATATTTCTTCATGGCTTTGGGCGTTTATAATCCTTGCCAGGGTTTTTGCCGACTCCTTAATAACAAGCTCTGCCTCCATGCCCAACTTACTTCCACTACTTGGGTTGGCATAGGTATTAAGCAGTACTTCTGTGAATTTTTCCGCCACTTCAGGCAATGCCCTAGTGCTTGCCGCATTATCAAAATAAATCATTTTCTTCTCATCCTAACTCGTAAAGCAGTATGGCAACCGTCGCCATTCCTGCTGTTTCTGTTCTTAAAATTCGTTTTCCAAGAGAAACAGACAAAATTCCATTTTCCATAGCTAGTGCTATTTCTTCATCTGCAAAACCGCCCTCTGGGCCTATAAAAATGGCAACCTCACTGCCCGAAAAGCTTTTTGCAAACTCTCTTATTCCTCGATTTTCCTCATGCTCGTAGGGTATTATTGCACCTTCAGCCTTTGCGCCCAACTTAACAGCCTCTTTGAAGGTGATAACCTCACCAATCTGCGGTATTATACCTCTTCCGCTTTGCTTTGCGGCAGACTCTGCAATTTTTTGCCACCGCTCAATTTTCTTAACGCTATCTTTTTTGTCTAGCTTAACAACTGCACGGTGTGTTGCCACAGGCACAATTTTTTCTATGCCCAACTCCACACATTTTTGTATAATCATTTCCATCTTATCTGCCTTTGGTAAGCCTTGAAAAAGAGTGATTTTCGTTTTCGGCTCACTTTGACATGGATTTTTTTCATTTATTATAAGAGTTAATTCTTTTTTGTCCACATCGGTAATTTCACAGAGATAATCCGTTCCACAGCCATCGCAAACCTCTACTATATCTCCCTGTTCACTACGTAAAACTGTTGAAAGATGCTTTGCATCCTCCCCTGTTATAACAATGGTATCCTCAGTTATGCTTTCTGGCAAAACAAAATATTTTGGCATATATATCTCCTTACTAGACCCTTTACTTTCCAACATACTGGCTTGCTATGGCAACCCAATCCTTTTTACGTTTTGTTTCCAACTCCTTAAAGCCGTTTGCTGTTAGGGCAGAAACTACATCGTCATATCTTTCGCTTATAATGCCAGAGCAAATGAAAATTCCGTTATCCTTAATAAAGTTGGGTACCATAGGGCTAAGGGCAATAATAATATCGGCAACAATATTCGCCTCTACCACGTCATATGTTTTGCCACCAAAAGTGCTTATAAACTTTTCGTCCTCTAAAATATTTCCAGCATAAACATCATATCTGTCATCTGCCATGTCATTCATTTTAGCATTTTCGGTAACAATTTCAACTGCATTAGGGTCAATGTCCACCGCCGCGGCATACCTTGCACCCAACAGTAGGCTTGCAATGGAAAGTATGCCGCTTCCACAGCCCACATCCAATACCTTGTCGCCCTCTTTCACATAATTTTCAATGTGCTCAATACAGCACTGGGTGGTTTCGTGAGTACCTGTACCAAAAATATGCCCTGGGTCAATTTTTAAAATAACCTTGTCAGTCTCCTCTGTAAGCTCTTCCCAGCTTGGCTTAATCATAATTTTATTTCCAATAGGAAAAGGCTTAAAATATTTCTTCCAGTTGTTTGCCCAATCCTCTTCCTTTATGTTTTTCATGGTAACCTCAAGGCTTCCCAAATCAAATTCCTTTTCGGTTTCCTTAAGACTTATTAATCCGCTTTTAACTGCGGTAAGGGTTTCCATGCCGTTCAAGTTATCTGTAACAAAAAACGTGATGCCTGTTGGATGATTTGTTTTTTCTTTTACAAGGTCGTCCTCAATATAGTCCCAATCACGGTTAGGGTTTTCAAGAAACTCCATAAATTCCCGTCCGTCCTCAATCATAAGTCCCGTAAGACCACAACTGTAAAGCAGTCCACAAACAATTTCAATGCCATCTTCCGATGTTTCCACAAATATTTCAAGCCAGTCCATAATGACCTCCATTTATTTTAATCCTAAGCATTAACCTTACTATTTTATTACAATACACATCTATCTGCAATTATTTTTTTCGCTTCATACTTCTTATTATATCCTTGGTTTCCTTGTCCACCCTAAGGCTTTCAATAATTTTTTGCAGTGCCTTATTGTAGGTGAAGGTATCAAGACTGTTATCTTTCAATAATTCCATGGTTTTTTCAGGATATTTAACAAAACACACACTTATTCCCCACGCAACACCCATGTTAACATAATATTTATCACTTATAATACTGCCGTAAATTTTAAGTACATCGTCTATATATTCGTCGGTTATGAAGCTATGCATCAACATTACCACGCCAAAACGAATGTCATATTCCTTATCACTTTGTAGATATGGCTGTAAAAATTCATAAACCTTTTTTTCGTCCTGTTTTTTTATTTTTAAAGCAGAAACCGTGGTATCGCATACCGCCCAGTTGGTTATGCGTGGAATAAAAGACCTTAGATATTCCAGCTTCTTTTCAATGTCTGCCTTGCAATAGCCAATCACCAACCCACAAGTAATGGTTTCTTCATAGCTATCAAAAGTAACCATTTTAATAAATCCGTCATAATCGCCCTTGGCAATGTTCTTTGCCCATGCCTTAACTATAGGTGAGCGTACGCCTCTTACTTCCCCAACACCTGGTACAATTTTTTTATGAAATTCTACGTAGCCTGCATCTGCATTTGCATCAAGCATTGCCAAAAACTCGCTATAGCTTTCCTTAGTAAATTTTTCCACCTAAAATCACCTCTTGCATTTATTGTAACAAAAAAGAGCGTATCCCGCTACTGGAATACGCCCAATTATTTTTTTCTTACAAAACTTTGCCCAAAAGCTTGCAAAGTGGGTAGCCAATCACTGCTACAATAACTGCTTTAACTACATTAAATGGGGCAATTGCAAAAAAGATAAGGGTTTTTAAATCCACAACTGCACCGTTCACTTTATTTGCTATTTCTACAAAAGCTTCAATTGGTGCGCCAAATGCAGCTGCATAAGCAGGTATCAGTATGTAGTAGTTAAAAGCACAAGCCACTACCACCATAACTACACAGCCTACAACTGTTCCCTGAATAAAGCCAACAACGCTTTTATTTTTTTTGTAGAATAAACCAATTGGCAATACAAGTGAAACACCTACAAGAAAGTTTGCCAATTCGCCAACACCAGCAGTGCTTGTTTTAAAAAGATGCAATACATTTTTAATAAGCTCTATCATCACTCCTGCCAATGGCCCCATGGTAATTGCACCAATAAGTGCAGGCAAGTCGCTGATATCAATCTTTAAAAAGCTTGGAAAAATAGGCAGTGCCAATTCAAACATCATAAGTACAATAGAAACTGCACTAAGCATGCCAACCTTTACCATTGTTGATGTATCCATTGCTTTTCTTCTTGAAACTACATTCTCCATAAAACTCATCCTCCTAAGAATAAAATTAAACTTTTATTTTATTATTAGAATATACAAGGTTCTTTTGATTAAAAAAGCGTCCTGAAAAATTAATTTCAGGACGCTAAAAAGCAAAATGATTGTACGCAAGAAAATACTTACGCCTTGTCATTCTTCTCTCATCCAGACTTTACTGTCGGTTTTGGATTTTCACCAAATCAGCACAGGTTTATCTCTAAACCTCCGCTCGTGGACTTTAACCACCGGTCGGGAATTACACCCTGCCCTGAAGAACTTTGTTATTCTGTTTACACTAATATTATACTCAAATACTGTTTTTGTGTCAATAGGTAAAAGCTTTTTCCCCTAAGCACAGGCATAAAGTCAAGACCTTGAGGGCTTTGCCCTCAAACCCCCACAAGGGTTTCACCCTTGACCCCCTCCAACACCGCATATTTTGCGGTGTTAATAAAAGTTTTTGGCTTGCTTTTTTCAAAAAGCAAGTGGGTTTGGGCAACGCCCGAGGTTTGTTTTAATAAAAGTTTTTGGCTCGCTTTTTTCAAAAAGCAAGTGGTTTGGGCGACGCCCAAGGTTTTTCTAAATCTGACTCAGCACCTTTTTCATTGCCTTTGCCGCTTCTGCAGGCAGTTTGTCGTAACCGCCTTTTTCTGTTTCACGGGACTTTATAAATTTGTATCTGTCTGTAAGACGTGCCATCAGCGTTGTTTTATAATCATGGTCTTGCATATTAGGCACAAATCCATCAATCTCCATAATTTCAATGTCTGTAAACTCTGCCCATTGCCTAAAGAACGCCGTGTCATCAATAACAGCCTCTATACAACTAAGGGTAACCTCTTTGGGTATCTTTTTATCCATAAGAAAACCGGTGTTAAGCACGTAGCACTCCACTCCACGTTCCTCAAAAAGCTGTTTAAACTTCTCGTAATCCTGCCCTAAAGGATATGTTCTAAATGGGTTTGCATAGCTTTCAAAAACCAGTGCGTCTGGGTCTACTCCTGGTGCAAGTCTTTCCGCAGTGCTTCGCTTGGTAGCCAATGCCGCCCCCATAACAGAGCAAAGAACAGGCCCTTTTATTTTAATAATTGGCGGCATTGTAGGGTCTTTCATCAACCAGAAAATAGCATTTATAGGCTCTTGAATTTTGTCTACACGGTTAGGACTCCACAGCTTGCTTTTAATTGCACGCCCGTTGCCGTTACGCAAATCCTCCGTTACAAGCACAACGTTATTGTCCTCATCTATGGTAGCACCAACGTTCTGCACCGAAAGCAAATACTTATTGTCTGCACTTACCATAGGATAATCCTGTGTTTTATCAAAATATGAAGGCTCAAGGGCAACTGATGACCCATCAACTGTACTTATAATAAAGGCATCATCGTGAAGTACCGTTACATCATACTTATTGTCGTGCTTGGCATGGGTAATAGTGCTTTTGCCAGAGCCTGAAAGCCCAAAAACTCCAACAACAAATTTTTTACCATCTTCAAGGTTATACCTCTTTTGTCCGCCATGACAACAAGCATAACCATGACGGTTTGCAATGCCCCAAGCAAGGGTAAGTGTTCCCTTTTTAAGCTCACCAAAGTATCTCATACCAAGTACGCATGCGCAGTTATGTAATGGGTCAAAAAAAGCAAGCCCCAGCGGATAGTCTGGGTGAGACCAGTCTGGGTCGGCAAAGAAATAAATATCCCCTTCATCGTTCATCTGGTTGGATATTCTATACATTCTTGTATATTCATCAGTTATGTACTGAAAGTTAATAAGCCAGTTATACATAAGGGTTTCGTGTCCCTCTGGAATTAAAAGATTGGCTCTTACCATAAAGTCCTTATCAAGACCAATATAGGATTTTGCATGGTAAAGTTTTTTCTTTCTTGCGGCATAAATTGCATCCCTAATTTCACCGCAGATTTTGGCCACATCAACCCCTGGCTCACCTGCAATTCGCCTTGCGGCGGCTGTTCTGCCTATTACTGCCCCATCATTAAACAAAATAACTCTGCTTCCAGGCTCAAGCCCCACTTTCTCGGGTCTTTCCACCAATAGGTCGGTTACAATAGTTCCAGGTGTATTGCACGCAAGCTTATAGCACTCCTTAAGGGATGTTACACGCTGAACATTGTTGCCGTAAAAGGCCGTTTCAATTGTTGTTCTTGCCATTGAAAACAGTGGATTGCCTCCACCTATTTCATCCCACCTAAACTTTACCTTTGTTGCCACTAGCAATTCCCCCTGACTTTAGAACTTGCACAGTAAACCTAAATATTGCTTAATAATTTCTCTACCATTCTGCTTGAATTAACTGCGGCTATTTTTGTAAACTCGGTAAAACTCATTCCGGCTTCGCCATCCGCGTTATCTGAAATAGAACGAATTATTACAAAAGGAACTTTGTTAAGGTAGCAGGCATGACCAATCGCAGCCCCCTCCATTTCAGCACAGTATGCACCAAAAAGCTTCCATATTCTATTTTTTTGCTCTGTACTGCTTATAAACTGGTCGCCGCTGGCAATACGTCCTGCGTAAACCGCATGGTCGCTACACTGCTCTCCTGCTAATTTTGCAAGGTCAATGAGCCTTCTGTCCGCCTTAAAAAAGCTTTCTTCCATACGGGGTATAGTGCCAACAGGGTCCCCAAGTACCGATGTATCCATGTCATGCTGAACAGTATCCGTAGAAACCACAACATCCCCTATTTTAAGATCCTTAAATATAGCACCTGCAACGCCTGTGTTTATAATGCAATCCACCGCAAAGTGGTCAATTAGCACCTGTGCGCAAATGGCAGCATTCACCTTCCCTATGCCGCATTTTACTATAACAATATTTTTACCACTGTATTTTGCCATGTAAAAATCCGAGCCAAGTATGTTTTTTGCCGTAATAATTTCGGATGTCTCTCGAAGCAAAGCTACCTCTTCGTCCATGGCTCCAATAATACCTATTGTATTCAAATATGTTCCTCCTTCTAAAGTCCATTTGTTTTCAACATTAAATATGCAAAAAAATATGCAAAAATCCTTAGAAAATTATTTGTATATTATCACATTTGTATGCTAATATACAATAGTAAACTAATAACTAATACCATTTTTAGCCTTCTTTTGGAATAAAATAAATAAATTCAAAAAGTTAGAAGGTTTAAAATGAAAGCATTAATTGGTGTAACCACATGTATTGACTATAATAATGGATGTTATTTTGTAAGCCGTGCATATATAAACGCAATATATAATAGCGGAGGTATACCCATTGCTTTGTGCCCTGTGCACAGAAGGGTAATCCCGTTTATTTTAAATAAAATTAACGGAATTGTGCTTACAGGCGGCGGCGATATTAACCCCCTTATTTTAGGCGAAGAACCCTGCAATAATATCGGTGAAATTTCTACTATTAGAGATACTTTTGAAA
>JBFWMT010000047.1:0-19851 GCA_050251415.1 Anaerotignaceae bacterium
CTCGGAATGTAGTAGCGATACTACATGATTTTTGTCTCCAAAAATCTTTATTTCAATTAATTTATTATTTCTCGATTTAATTGACTCTTTTTTCTCTTTATTTAGTTTTCAAGGTACAGTCCTTACTTTAATGATTGCTGTTGAATTTGTTTTTTTGTTTCGGCCGTTTTCCCGACCGCTTGAATATACTAACATGACGCCCAATAAAAGTCAATACTTTTTTCAACTTTTTTTTCAACTTATGCGAAAATGCGTAAAATCATAAATAACAATACATTTTTTTCGTAGAGAAAAAGTGCTAATCGAGATTGATTTAACATCTCGAAAAACCCCGAAAATGCAGGGTTTGAGTAAAAAACCACCAGCACCATTCCAATTACCCACAGCACAATTGTACCCTGCAAAAGACCTACTGCAAGTCCTCCTGTTTTATTCAAAAAATTAATAACAGGTAGCTTTGCAATCAGATCCAATGCCGCTAAAATCAATTTGCAAGCAATAACTACAACAATAAAAACGATTGCCATGCACAATACATTAAGGCATATATTTGCTACATACCCAGAAATATATTCTTCAATTTTATTAACGCCCAAAATATTATACACTACCGGATTATTATTTTCCACCAACGCTGTTTTAAGAAATTCCGGCAGTTTAAGTGTACCAATGGCATCACTTCCTGCCAGTGTACTAGCGAATATACTGTCCAGCTTCAACGCCTTCTGCACTCCATTTTTAAAACCTTCATATATAAATGTATTTCTAAGTATTTTGCTTAAAACAGGATAAAACTGGTTTGTAAGCACCAGTCCTGCAAGCATAGGAACAAAACTAAAGCACGTTCTTACTAATCCCCTCATTCTTCCAGCTATTGCAAAAAACAAAAGAATTACTATAACTCCTATGTCAATATAGTTCATCACTGTACCCCTTTATTTATATTTATGATATCTGCAGAATTATTTGTAACATACAGAACACTTTCTGCTGAAGTCATAAGAATGATATCTTTAACATCCTGTGTTGCGGTGTGTTCCCATAACAGTTTCCCGTTATAGTTAAGTGCCGCAAAATCCCTGTTGCTTCCTACAACAATGCCGTTTTTGTAAGCTTTTAAATATGTAACACTTTTACCAAGCAAATAGTCATTGCTCTGCTTTCCCGCTGTGCTCAATATTCTCACTGTACCGTTTTGGGCACCATCTTTGCCTGGCAAAGCCTCGCCCAAGGCCATAACCAAATATTCTCCACTAAAAGCAATTTTGTCTATTTTGTTACAAATTTCATCGTTCCAAATTTCTTTGCCAGAACTGTCCATGGTGAAAATTGTAGTATCACCAACTGCCATAAAAATACCATTGTTCATGTATTTTATGGCTGGTACAATTTCACCTACCTTTTCTACAGATGCAAAAAAGTCACCCGATTCAGTATTCTTTGTGTCCTCACGCCCTGTATAAAAGAATAATATTTTAGATACCATTTCAATATCTGTAGTATCCAAATAACTTACCGCCAAAACCTTCTTGTCTGCCGAAACATCAACTGCAATAGGATATACACCTTCATCCTCATCAAAGCGTTCCATTATAAGGCTGCCTTTTTCGTCATATACCTGCACCTTGTAGCCCGAGTCTGTTTTTAAAATAAGCCCTATACTGCCAATGCTGTTTACGGAAATTTGCATAATCATTCCGTCTGCCGAAACCGAATACAGTTCCCCGTCCTGGCTGTATACCTTAATGCTTCTTCCCTGCGCCTCTGCAACCGCAGTATAACTTTCATTGTTAACCACAGACGGCGATGTCATTGTGTATGTTGAGTTCCATTTTTGGTTTTGCCCGCCATCAAAATATTTCACACCATCTTTTGTACAATAAAGATAGTTATTACCAAACCCAATAAATGTTGTTTTGCTTCCATTTTCAATTTTCATTTCAGTTTTATTTTCTGTTGACACAACGGTTTCTGCCTTTTCTTTTATATGCTCTGCTAAATTAAATACCTTTTCTCTGTAAAAATAAATCCCTGATGCAGCCAGTAATGCCACAACCGTAAAAATTGCCAAAGCACTGTTTTTCTGCTTCTTTTTAATAGGCGCAGCCTTTTTTTGATTTCGCTTTGCCACCAGTAACTCCAGTTCGTTTTGCACCTGCAAATTTTCATTTTCGTATCCAGCGTCCTCTTTATCCATAGTTCCCCCTAAGAACATTATTTGTATTTAACTTTATATATTATACTATAATCAATGGTTAAAGTCTAATCGTTATTGCCAATATTACTTAACAGATATTTAAACTTTCAGTACATTTAAGCATAAAAATGCAGGATAATCACTTATCCTGCAAAAATGTTAATCTTTAAAAATACTATTTTTCGTCTTTAATTTTGTTATAAATAGCAATGTATTCCTTTGCCGAATTTCTCCAGCTATTTTCTGATTTCATGGCATTTACGACCACATTTTTCCATTCATCAGCGCCTTGATTATACACGTCAAGAGCCTCTTTTACTGCCCAAATAAGTCCATCTGCCGTGTAATGTTCAAAAACGAAGCCGTTGCCCTCTTTTGTTTCTGGGTTATAATGATGTACTGTGTCACTTAAACCACCTGTTTTTCTAACAATTGGCACAGTTCCATATCTTAGGCTAAACATCTGCCCCAAGCCACAGGGTTCGAAAAGTGATGGCATAAGAAACATATCGCTTGATGCATATATCCTTTGGGCAAGTGTGTCATCAAATAAAATATTTGCACTAACTCGTCCTTTGTATCTCCATTCTAACCCTCTAAAAAAATCCTCAAAACGTCTTTCGCCCGTTCCCAGTACCACAAGTTGAATGTTATAGTTTAATAGTTGCTCTGCAACCCATGCAACAAGGTCAAGCCCCTTTTGGTCTGCAAGACGGGAAATTATGCTAATTAAAGGTGCGTCACCAACATTAAGCCCTAACTGCTGCTGTAATGCATACTTGTTTTCCTTTTTCTTTTCAATTGTATCCACGCCATAGTTAAACAAAATTTTCTCATCGGTTTCCGGGTTATAGGTTCGGTAATCAATGCCGTTTAAAATTCCGCAAAGCTTGTCACTTCTGTATCTCAAAACACCATCCAAACCATAACCATACTGGAAAGTCTTAACTTCTTGTGCATAGGTATTGCTAACAGTGCTAATCATATCTGCATACATAAGCCCTGCCTTTGTGTAGCTTAATTGGCCATAGTATTCACAGTTGTCAAAGCAGTTCCATGGCACATCAAACATTTCCATAGTTTCTCTTGAAAATCTTCCTTGATATTGAAGATTGTGAATTGTGTAAAGCGTTTTTATATCCTTATAGAATATAAATTTGCGGTAAGTTTCCTTTAACAACATAGGGATTGGGCCTGTCTGCCAGTCGTTGCAATGTATAATGTCAGGGTAAAAATCAATAAATTGCAACATATCAAGAACAGCCTTGCTGAAAAAAGCAAACCGTTCATTGTCATCATCGTAACCATAATAACTGTCACGGCCAAAATAATAATCGTTTTCAATAAAATAAGTAGTAACATCACCTGTTTTTTCAAGTATGCCCGCCTTTTGATTTCGCCAAGAAAGTGAGGTATTAAAATCACCTAAAAAATTAGTATCTGCAAAATACTCTGTTTTAATTGTTTTATATTTGGGTAAAACTACCCTTACGTCAACTCCTTGTTCCTTAAGTACCTTAGGTAAAGAACCTGTAACATCACCAAGACCACCTGATTTGGCATATGGTGCAACCTCAGGTGAAACTATAAGAACCTTCAGCGGCTTATTCTCATTCATAATATTTCCTCCTGCACAGTAACAAATCAAACCAACTAAAACAATAATACTATGAAATACTTACCTTTTCAAGCAAAAACATGCTATACTACGATATATGTTATATTACAACAATTAAAGGAGTGGAACTATGCCAACAAAAAAATTATTAAATCGCAGTGAAGTAGATGATAAATTTAAATGGTCACTAGAGGATCTTTTTGCAACTGATGAGCAGTGGGACACCACTTACAGCTCAATTGCTAACAAGCTCTCAGCTCTTTCGGCATATAAAGGAAAACTAGGGGAAAGTTCAGTTTCCTTATTAAACTGCCTTTCACTTTCCGATGAAATTTCAGTTACATTGGATAAACTATATGTGTATTCTAATATGCGCCTTCACCAAGACAGCACAAATTCTCACTATCAAGCACAAAGCAATCGTGCCGAAATGCTTGTAATTAACTTTATGGGGCATACATCATTTATTATTCCCGAAATAACAGAAATCCAGACTGAAACTTTAAAAAAATTCCTTTCAGAAAATAATGACCTAAAGATATATACACATTTTTTAGAAAACATATTACGTAAAAATGCGCATGTACTAAGTGCAAAAGAGGAAGCCCTACTAGCAAAAACTGAAGAAATGAGCAATGCTCCACAGGATATTTTTGCAATGATAAATGATGCAGATATTAAATTTCCAAACATAAAAAATGAAGAAGGTGACGAAGTTCAGCTTACAAAGGGACGCTATGTTACCATGATGGAAAGTAACGATGTTAACGTGCGTAAAGCTGCTTTTGAAGCCCTTTATGACACCTATATAAAGCAAAAAAACACCCTTGCACAAACCTATTATTCTAGTGTAAAAAAAGATGTTTTTTATGCGAATGTACGTCATTACCCATCGGCTCTGGTGCAAGCCCTTGATGATGATAACATTCCTGTGTCTGTTTACGATAATTTAGTAGAGTCTGTGCACAAATATCTGCCCCTTATGCACCGCTACGTTAAAATACGCAAAAAGCTTCTTGGTGTAGATGAACTGCATATGTATGACCTTTATGCACCACTTGTTGCAGATGCAGATATAACCATAAGCTACGAGGATGCTAAAACCAAGGTTGCCGAAGCGCTTGCACCAATGGGTGAAAATTATGTAAATGCGCTAAAGGAAGGCTTTAACGGCAGATGGATAGATATTTATGAGAATGAAGGCAAACGAGGCGGAGCCTATAGCTGGGGAACTTTTTCAGCTCACCCATATGTGTTGCTAAACCATGCCGATAATATTAACAGCATGTTTACCCTTGCCCACGAAATGGGTCACGCACTGCATAGCTACTTTACATGGAAAAAACAGCCTTACATTTATTCAGGGCATAAAATATTTGTAGCCGAGGTAGCTTCCACCTGTAACGAGGCACTTCTCATGGAGCACATGCTTAAAACCACAACAGATAAAACCGCCAGAAAATACCTAATAAATTATTTTTTAGAACAGTTTAAAGGTACATTTTTCCGTCAGACAATGTTTGCAGAATTTGAACGAATAACTCACAAAATGGTTGAAGATGGTCAGCCACTTACTTGTGAAGAATTATGTAAAATCTACCGTAACCTGAATAAACAATATTTTGGTGATGATGTAGTTCTTGATGACAGAATAGATATGGAATGGGCTCGTATACCTCATTTTTATAATGCATTTTACGTGTACCAGTATGCAACAGGCTATAGTGCAGCTATTGCCCTTTCACGCAAAATACTTGCCGAGGGTCAGCCCGCTGTTGATGCCTATTTGGATTTTCTTTCAAAGGGAAACAGCGAATATTCCATTGATTTGCTTAAAGGCGCAGGGGTAGATATGACAACTTGCCAGCCATTTGAAAATGCCATGGCAGTATTTGAAGATTTGTTAAATAAAATGGAAGCGGAACTTTAAATAAAATACTAAAATCAAAACCTTGAGGGTTTTACCCTCAAGTACCCACAAGGGTATCTGGTCAGCACTTTACGACCCAAAGCTGTCCTTCGGACAGATAGCACTTCTTTGCCATTGCATACTTGACCCATCTAAAACCGCATAAATATGCGGTTTTAATAAAAGTTTTTGGTCTTGCTTTTTCAAAAAGCAAGTGGGTTTGGGCAACGCCCAAGGTTATTCGACATGCTAAAAAGGTGGAGTTGCTAAGCAACTCCACCTTTTATTTTACATATATGCCTTAAAAACCTCAACCATGTCTGTTTTCTCCCATGGTAAATCAAGGTCGTTACGTCCAAAATGTCCATAAGCTGCCGTCTGCTTGTAAATAGGTCTTCTTAAATCAAACCTATTGATAATACCTGCAGGTGTAAGGTCAAAATTCTTCTTTACAATGTCTTCAAGCTTTTCTTCGCTAACCTTACCTGTGCCAAATGTATCCACCAATATCGATACAGGATGCGCAACACCAATTGCATAAGCAACCTCTATTTGACACTTGTCAGCAATACCACTGGCTACAATATTCTTTGCAACATGGCGTGCCGCATAGCATGCACTTCTGTCAACCTTTGTTGGGTCTTTGCCAGAGAATGCACCGCCGCCATGGCTTGCGTAACCGCCATATGTGTCAACAATGATCTTTCTTCCTGTAAGTCCTGCATCCCCCTGTGGCCCGCCAATTACAAATCTTCCTGTAGGGTTGATATAATATTTTGTATCCTTGTCCAACAACTGGGCAGGAATAACCTCTTCAATTACATATTTAATAATATCTTTTCTTATGGATTCCTGGTCAACATCAGGTGCATGTTGTGTGGAAATTACAACCGCATCAACCCTAACAGGCTTGTCATCAACATATTCCACCGTTACCTGGCTCTTTCCGTCTGGTCTAAGATACTCTAATGTACCATTTTTACGCACATCTGAAAGACGCTTTGTAAGTTTGTGTGCTAAGAAAATAGGCATAGGCATAAGCTCTTCTGTATCGTTGCAGGCAAAACCAAACATCATACCTTGGTCACCCGCACCGCCAACATCATCATTTGTACCCATTGCAATATCTGCCGACTGTCCCTTAAGGGATGTCATAACAGCACAAGAATCCGCATCAAAACCAAATTTTGCTCTTGTATAACCAATTTCACGTACCGTATCCCTAACCACTGCCTCTATATCTACGTAACAGTTGGTTGTAACCTCGCCCATTACAAAAATCATGCCTGTTGTAGCTGTTGTTTCGCAAGCAACACGTGCCATTTTGTCCTGTGCCAAAATGTTGTCTAAAATAGCGTCAGAAATTTGGTCGCACATTTTATCTGGATGTCCCTCTGTTACAGACTCAGATGTAAATAATCTTTTTGACATATTTTCTCTCCTCCTTTTAAATATTTCCAATTTTTTCAATAAAAAAAGCCCCTCAATTGGGCCCGATTGTCAACTATAAACTTATCTTCCGTTTGCAGACAAACGGGGGAATTGGCACCGATGCAGTTTTATTCTGCCGGTTGCCGGGTGTCATAGGGCCCTGTCCCTCCACCACTCTTGATAAGTAAGTTCGATTTATTCTAACAATAAAAATACACATTGTCAAGTAGTTAGACACATATTTTGTACAAAACCTATAAAGCAACTATTGACATCTTAAATATTTTTTTGTATAATCCACTCTGTTAAACTTATATATGTCCGCATTAAAAACCAAAAACCTTTTCGGCGCGGACGTTTCTACCAACTACCGTAATAGTTGACTATAAGAAATATAACTTTTGTTGTATAATTGTAGAATACATACCGGTGGTTTTTTCGTGCCAAAAACACCGTTGTACACGTATTTGCAAAAGGAGGTAATTAATTATGTGTGATGTTTTAATAGTAGGTGCAGGGCCTGCGGGGATTTTTACCGCATTGGAAATGCTTCGTAACAAGAGTGAAAAAAAGATAGTTATAATAGAAAAAGGTATGGCTATTGAAAACCGCCACTGTCCAAAAACCAAAACAAAAAAATGTGTAAATTGTAAACCTTATTGCCACATAACCACAGGCTTTTCTGGCGCAGGTGCATTTTCTGACGGAAAACTAAGCCTAAGCTATGAAGTTGGCGGAGAATTGCCAGAGCTTATAGGTGCTGATTTTGCACAGGAAATGATAAACTATACCGATTCCATTTATTTGGAGTTTGGCGCTGACACAAAAATTGAAGGCGTAAGCGAAACCGATAAAATTAAAGATATACGAAAACGTGCAATACAGGCAGGCTTAAAATTGGTAGATTGCCCAATACGCCACTTAGGTACTGAAAAAGCACAAGAAATTTATCACCGCATACAGGTCTATCTTCAGCAAAACGGTGTTGAAATACTCTTTTCTCACTCCTGTGAAAATATAATATTAGAAGGCGATACATGTAAAGGTGCATTTGTAACCAATGTACTTACAGGCGAAACTAAAACAATATATGCTAACCATACTATAGTTACCGTTGGAAGACGTGGTGCGTTGTGGTTTGAAAAACTTTGTTCCGAACACTCCATAGGTCACCAACCTGGTACCGTTGATATAGGTGTAAGAGTTGAAGTAAGAAATGAAATTATGGAGGCTGTAAACGATGTGCTGTATGAAAGCAAGCTTATCGGCTACCCAAATCCTTTCCGCAATAAGGTGCGTACTTTCTGCCAAAACCCAGGTGGCTTTGTAAGCCAGGAAAATTACGACGATGATTTGGCTGTTGTAAACGGGCATTCCTATAAAGAGCTTAAAAGTCAAAATACAAACCTTGCCATACTTTGTTCCCATAATTTTAACGAACCTTTTAACCAACCAATTGATTACGCAAAAAAAATAGGCGAGCTTACAAATATGCTTGGTGCTGGCAGAATATTGGTTCAACGCTACGGCGATATTTTAGACGGAAAACGCACTTGGGAAAAAGAGCTTACCCGTTCTAATATTAAACCAACGCTTCCAGATGCTGTTGCTGGTGATATAACCTCTGCAATGCCATACAGAACCATGCTTAATATAATAAATTTCATACAAGCAGTAGACCACGTAGTTCCAGGCTTTGCAGGTACTGAAACTTTACTATATTCTCCAGAACTTAAATTTTACAGCAACCGTGTAAAAATGGATAAGGAATTTAACACAAACATTAAAGGACTTCATAGCCTTGGTGACTCCAGTGGATGGACACGTGGATTAATGATGGCATCTGTAATGGGTGTGCTTATGGGAAAAACACTCTCGTAAAATATTAAAAACTCAAAAGACTTTCCTCAAGCCACATTATATGGCTAAGGAAAGTCTTTTTTATTTAAAATTCTTTTTCTTCTCTTCTCTTGTTACGTTTATCTCTTTTTTTGTTACGTTTTTCTCTGTCATCACTGCCGTCCATAAATTCAATAAACTTGCCTGTGCCAATAGCAACACAACTTACGGCATCCTCTGCAATTATTGTGTTAATTCCGGTTCTGCTTGCAATTAACTTGTCTAAACCATAAAGCAAACTTCCGCCGCCTGTCATAACAATGCCTCTGTCAGATATATCCGCCGCAAGCTCAGGAGGTGTTTTTTCAAGCACCGCGTGTACAGCCTCGGTAATGGCCATCGCAGATTCCTGTAACGCTTCAAGCATTTCTTCACTGTTTACGGTTATATTTTTAGGCAGTCCCGTTATAAGGTTACGCCCTCTTATATCCATAGAAACCGACATCGTACGTTCAAACGCCGTCCCTATGTTCATCTTCAACTGTTCGGCACTTCTTTCGCCTATAAGCACGTTGTGCTTCTTACGCATATACCGAACTATGGCTTCGTCAAAATTGTCGCCGGCAATTTTAAGTGATGTGCTAACTACTGTTCCACCAAGGGAAATAACAGCAATATCCGTTGTTCCGCCGCCAATATCAACAACCATACTTCCACACGCTCTAGAAATATCAATACCAGCACCAATAGCCGCTGCAATAGGTTCTTCTATTATATATACCTTTCTTGCCCCAGCCTGTCTTGTTGCATCCTCAACAGCACGTCTTTCCACAGCAGTAACTGCACTTGGAACACACACTGCAATGGTAGGCTTCATAAATGGATGTTTCCCTATTGCAGCTTGTATAAAATGCTTAAGCATTCTTTCTGTTATTTCATAGTCTGAAATTACACCCTCACGCAGTGGACGTATAGCCATTATATTTCCTGGTGTTTTTCCCATCATCTGTCTTGCTTCCTCACCAACGGCAAGTATTGTGTTTGTATTTTTGTCCACCGTTACAACCGATGGTTCTCTTACTACTATCCCCTGTCCCTTTATATGTACCAACACTGTTGCTGTACCAAGGTCTATACCAATGCTTTCGCCAAAGCCAAATAAATTAAAACCCATCTTCATTTCTCCTTTTGTTTTCAAAAAAACGTACCTCACTCAATTATACAATATAACTGCTTTTATGGCAAAATATTTTTTAGTAATATTCTATTAATACTGTTTAGTAATTAATTCCTGTTCTATATAGCTTCTAAAAAGCTGCTAAGCTTTTAAAAATAAAAACTGCGTTTAATTTGGCATAAATAATCATTATACCACCAAAAAAACGCAGTTTTTAACTGTTAAAATTAAATACACATCATATTATAGACTATTTTCTAGTTTTTATTTCTTAAATTTCTTTTTCTTCCTCAATGGCTTTTATTTCAATACCTAACTCATCAAGCTGTATTAAATCAACAACATTTGGCGCATCTGTAAGCGGACAGCTGGCATCCTTCACCTTAGGGAATGCCATTACATCACGAATGCTTGTTGCACCTGTCATCAGCATTATAATTCTGTCAAAGCCAAATGCCAAACCGCCGTGTGGTGGTACTCCGTACTTAAAGGCATCAAGCAAAAATCCGAAACGAGTGTAAGCCTCTTCATCTGTAAAACCAAGCAGACTAAACATCTTCTTTTGTATATCATTTCTGTGTATACGTATACTTCCTCCGCCAAGTTCAACGCCGTTAAGCACCATGTCATATGCCTTAGCCCTAACCTTGCCTGGGTCAGTTTCAATCAAATCCAAATCCTCGTCCATCGGTGCAGTAAATGGATGATGAACAGCAACAAATCTATGTTGTTCCTCGTCCCACTCCAGCATAGGGAACTCTGTAATCCAAAGGAAATTGAAATCATCTGCCTTTGTTAGCTCCAAACGCCTTGCTATCTCTAAACGCAGTGCACCCAATGAATCAAATACAACTTTGTCGCTGTCGGCACAAATCAGTATTAAATCTCCTGGCTTTGCCTCCATTGCGGAAACAATTTCAGCCATTTTTTCTTCTGTAAAGAATTTTGAAATCTGGCTTTTAATACTGCCGTCCTCGTTAACCACAATCCATGCAAGACCCTTTGCTCTGTAAGTTTTTACAAACTCCACAAGGCTGTCAATCTGCTTACGTGGAAAATTTCCACAGCCATTTGCATTAATAGCACGAACACTTCCGCCATTTTCTAATGCGTTTTTGAAAACAACAAACTCACTTCCAGCCACAACAGCTGAAATATTTTTAAGCTCCATTCCAAAACGTAAGTCAGGCTTGTCTGAACCAAAACGCTCCATTCCTTCAGCATATGTCATTCTTCTAAAAGGAATTTGAACATCAACATTGAGCATTTCCTTAAATACCTTCTGTATCAATCTTTCGTTAATGTCTAATATATCATCAACATCAACAAAGCTAAGCTCCATGTCTATCTGTGTAAACTCCGGCTGACGGTCTGCTCTTAAATCCTCATCACGGAAACATTTTGCAATCTGATAGTACCGATCCATACCGCTTACCATTAAAAGCTGTTTATATAACTGTGGTGACTGCGGCAAACCGTAGAAATTTCCTGGGTGAACACGGCTTGGTACAAGATAATCTCTTGCGCCCTCTGGTGTAGACTTGCCAAGAATAGGTGTTTCAATTTCCATAAAGTTTTCGTTATTAAGGAACTCCCTTACAACCTGTGCAACATTATGTCTAATCTGAAGATTTCTGTATATATCCGGGCGTCTTAAATCCAAATATCTGTATTTAAGCCTTAAATCATCTTTAACAGGGCTGTTTTCTTCAATAGGAAAAGGAGGTGTTTCAGATTCAGCTAATATTCTTACCTCTTGGGCAATAATTTCAATTTTGCCTGTTTTCATTGCGGCATTTATATTTTCCTCTGTTCTTGCGGCAACACTGCCTTTAATTGCAACCACATATTCACTCCTTATAGACTCTGCCTTGGCAAAAATTTCCGCCTCACTTGTTCCGTCCACAACAGCCTGAACAATGCCTGTTTTGTCACGAAGGGCAATAAAAATAAGTTGACCCAAGTCACGTCTTTTCTGCACCCAGCCCATAACTGTTACGCTTTGGCCAATCAGTGCCTCATTCACATTACAACACATATGGCTTCTTTTTAAGCCTGCCATTGATTCTCCCATGTATATTCTCCTTACTTTTCTATATATTTTCACGCTACCCATTATAGTAACAGAAAAGGTGAAAAACTTCAATATTTTAATCTTTTTTTGTAAGAAGAATTCCTGCACAAATAGCCGTTAGTGGCGCAACACTAACCAACCCAAAACTGCCTACAATAGTATCCAATATTTCTGCCGAAACATATTTGTAGTTTATTATGTTATCTATAGGTGTTCCCTGTGCCATGAAAACCATAAGGGAGGCAACGTATCCGCCTGAATATGCCAAAAGCAAAGTTGTTGTCATTGTGCCCATTGCCGCCCGACCCACATTCATACCCGAAATTATAGCTTCTTTCACACCTATGTCAGGTTTTCTCTCAACAACCTCGTTAACCGCTGAGGTAATGTCCACGGCTAAATCCATAACTGCCCCAGATGAACCAATGAAGATGCTTGCCATAAATATTTGTGTAAGATTTAAATTTGAATATCCGCTGTATAACAGACTTTCGGAGTGTGCCATAATTGCACCATGTATTTTAAATTGACCTGTAAATATAATGCCCAAAACTGCTGTAACCAAAAGTCCCGTAACTGCACCGCAAACTGCCGAAACCGTTCTTTTGTCAAAACCATAAACAAGGGAGATAATAATTACTGTTAAAGCTGTTGTAATTATAAGACCAACAAAAACTGGATTGTACCCATTTAGGTAAGCAGGTATCAGCACTTTCCACAACATAAGCACTGTTATAACAAAGCTTAAAATTGCTCTAACGCCTGTTTTACCCGCAACCAATATAAGAAAAACAGCAAAAGCCGCCGCCAGTACCATTTCCATATTAAGTCTATAGTGGTCTATCATATTAACAGATATTATTTCGTCATTTTGGTAACTTATAACCACTAGGGCTTTGTCGCCAACATTAAAAATCTTATCCATTTCCAGTGAACCATTTAAAATATTGTATCCGTCCGTAATACTTCCCTTGAATTTTCCGCCTAAAAGCTCAAGCTTACAGTCCTGTTCACCGCTTCGTACCAATCCTGTATCAATTATATTTTCGTTGTTAACAGATATAATCTTTGCTGCACATCGGTCAGTACCTTGGTATATTACTGCACCTTCATAGCCTGTTGGCATTAGCAAAAGTATGGCCAATAAAATAAAGCATATTATTACAGGGCCATTAATTGTAAAATCAAATTTTTTCATCTTTCACCTCAAATAATAAAGTACTGCCATTCCAAAATTCAGGAATGACAGTCCAAAAGGGATATATCAATTTTTAGGAGTTAGCATTTTAGAAGTTAGCATTTTAGAAGTTGCAATTGTTATTTAATCTCTAAAAGTGATGCCAGTTTGTTATAAATATCGGTGTTGTCGTAGTAGCCGTTAAAAAGTTCAGCCCCTGCACCTTCTGCAAATACGCCAACTGGAAGACCCGTATGGGCATAAGATGCAAAGTTAATACCGCTTTTGTTATTAAGAATGTGTGTAATAGTTACACTCAATGGCTCGTATGTGCCATAAAGTACATATTCTTCCTGCATTGTTTTATCCACTTCATATCCACTCATGGTTTTTTCATAAGCCGCTTTAAGTCTTGATAATTCATAATCTGTTAAAATAAGCTTAGAGTCTGCTGCAAGTGAAGTGTCATCTGCTGTTGTAAGTCCAAAAAGATTTTTAACATCTTTAAGTACATCTTCAAATGAAGTTTTGTTTTCTTTATATTTAGCAACATAATCTGCGTCATACTTAGCATAAGAAATTTTCTGGTTAGAAATATTTGTAAGGTATGTGTTGTAATCTGTTCCTGCGTAGCCAATTGTTAAACCACCTGTTTCATGGTCGCCTGTAACAACAATAAGTGTTTCCTCTGGGTGCTCATTGTAAAACTCTACTGCTTCCTTAACTGATTCATCAAAGGCAATGGTATCTGCAATTGTACTTCCCGCATCATTTGCATGACATGCCCAGTCAATTTTTCCGCCCTCAACCATCATAAAAAATCCTTTGTCGTTGTCAAGTACCTCAATGCCCTTGTCTACATAATCGGCCAAAGACCATTCATCATTGGCTCTGTCGTTGTCGTAGGATAATGAGTCACTGTCTGCAAGTGTTTCTCCAATTATAATGGCTTTGCCATCTTCTGCGGTAAGTTTTTCAGCCTCTGCTTCAGTTTTAATTACCTTGTAGCCCGCTTTTTCAGCTAAAACATACACATCTTCCTTATCTTTGTCCTTGCCTGCTGTCTGTTTAAGACCGCCACCTGCAAAATAGTCAAAATCGCTATCAATCATTTCAAGGCCTATTTCATAGTAATTATTTCTGCTTGCTTGGTGTGCATAAAATGCCGCTGGTGTTGCATGATTAATATTTACTGTTGAAATAACTCCAATTTTGTAACCAAGTTGTTCTTTCAATTTTTCTGAAATTGTTTCATAAGCTTTTGTTTTGCTTTCGTCCATATTAATAACGGAACTATAGGTTTTATAACCTGTTGAAATTGAAGTTGCTGTTGAAGCAGAGTCTGGACAAAAAGAGGTTGAATCGAATGTAGTTGCACTTCCAACTCCATCAAATTCCATAAAACTAAGTGCTTTTCCACCTGTGAGAATTTTGCTGTCTTTGCTTTGCGACATTGCACCCAAGTAGTCGCTTGCTGCTTGAATCTGTGGATAACTCATGCCGTCACCAATAAATAAAAATACATACTTAGGCGCTTTTTCAGTCTTTGTTGCCGCCAATGATGTTTTACTTCCTGTAGTTGATGTTTTGTTGCTTCCGCCAAAAACTATTGCTGTTGAAATAACCATTGTTCCTGCAAGTGCCAGTGCAATCACTTTCCCCAACCAGTTTTTCTTCATTTTCCATATCCTCCTGAGGTTCTCCATATTTTTGAAAGGCTTCCATTTTCCCCTTCGCAATGAATCATAACACTAACATAAATTTCCAACTATCACATTTATATAAAATAATTATAAAACTTTTGTAAAATAGACAAAAAAAGACACAACCTTAAGCTGTGTCTTTCTTTTCTTCACATGGTAATATTTCCTCGCTTTAAATCTATTCTTAGTCTACCTTTGTAACCCACCCATATGAATCTTCAACTTCACCGCTCTGAATGCCAGTAATAGTGTCATAAACAAGGCGTGAAACTGGACCAATTTGACCCTCATTAATAATAATTGTTTCGCCCTCCCAAAGCAGCTCGCCAACAGGTGAAATAACTGCGGCCGTACCTGTGCCAAATACTTCTTGAAGTTTGCCGTTTCTTGACGCACGGAAGATTTCGTTAATAGAAACCTTTCTTTCGCTTACTTTGTAGCCCTTTTCTTTCAAAAGTTCAATTGCACTTCTTCTTGTAATTCCAGGAAGAATACTGCCGTTAAGTGCAGGTGTAACAACCTCACCGTCAATAACAAACATAATATTCATTGTGCCAACTTCTTCAATAAATTCCTTGTTAACACCATCAAGCCATAAAACCTGTGTGTAACCTCTTCTTTCAGCTGTTTCCTGTGCAATAAGGCTTGCTGCATAGTTGCCAGCTGTTTTGGTGAAGCCCATACCGCCTTTTACCGCACGGCAATATTCGTCTTCAACATAAATTCTAACAGGATTGATTCCTTCTTTGTAATATGAACCAACAGGTGAAAGAATAACCATAAATTTGTATGTGTGTGATGGATGTACACCAACATGTACATCTGTAGCAATAACAAATGGTCTAATATAAAGGCTTGTTCCTTCGCCTGTTGGTATCCAATCCTTATCAACTTCAACTAATTTTTTTATAGCCTCAACGCAGAAGTTTACATCAAGTTCTGGAATAACAAGACGTTCGTTTGAAGTGTTCAATCTTTCCATATTTTTCTCTGGTCTGAAAAGTCTGATTGTTTTATCTTTTCCCATATAAGCCTTAAGACCTTCAAATGTTGTTTGACCATAGTGAAGAACCATGCTTGCAGGGTCCATAGTAAGTGGGTGATAAGGTACAATTTTAGGGTCGTGCCAGCCAATACCCTTTGTGTAATCCATTTCAAACATGTGGTCTGTGTAATAGTTACCAAAGCCAAGGTTATCCATATCCGGTTTCTGTTTAGGTGTTGAAGTTAATTCAATTTTAATTTCCATAATAAATTCCTCCATATCTCCGTTGGTATCATATTTTTTATATTTAATGTCTGCATTTTTTCTCCAGACCAAAACTTATAAACTTTTCTTAACCTATCAAACCTTTCATTGTTTCAGCAAGGTCTGTAAGTTTCACCTGCGTAATCTCACCTGTTTCCATATTTTTAATAGAAACCAAGTCATTTTTCACTTCATCGTCGCCCAGTATTGCTGAATACATGGCGCCTATTTTGTTAGCATATTTCATCTGGGCTTTAACACTTCTGCCTACTGTGTCACACTCTGCAACTATTCCGTTTTGGCGTAAACCAAAGGTAATTGCCTGAGATTTTATAAACCCTGTATTTCCAATAGAGCCTAAATATATGTGCCTAATTGGCTTATATTCAGCCTTTCCGTTTTGTGCTTCAAGGGTCATCAGCAGTCTTTCCATGCCAAGCCCGAAACCGACGGCTCCTGTTTTAGGGCCACCGCATTCTTCCACAAGGTTGTCATAACGTCCACCGCCGCAAACAGTTCCCTGCGCTCCAATGGTGCTTGTAACAAACTCAAAAACAGTTTTTGTATAATAATCAAGTCCTCTTACAATCATAGGGTCAACTGTAAATTGAATACCCATTTGTGTAAGAATTTCCTGTAGTGTATCAAAGTGATTTTTGCACTCTTCCCCAAGGCAATCTATAACTGAGGGTGCACCTGAAATCACTTCTTTGCATCGATCGTTTTTGCAGTCCAGCACTCGAAGGGGATTTTTTTCATATCTTTCTTTGCACTCTGGGCAAAGCTTTGATAAATTGTCACCAATAAAATCTTTAAGTGCTTTGTTGTATTTGCCTCTGCACTCTGGCCCGCCAAGGCTGTTTATTCTAAGCTCAATGCTTTCTATTCCAAGGTTTTTAATAAGCTCATAGGCCACTGAAATAACCTCTGCATCAAGGGCTGGGCTGTAACTGCCAAACATTTCTATTCCAAACTGATGAAACTGTCTTTGCCTGCCTGCCTGAGTGTTTTCATATCTGAATGTAGGTGCTATATAAAAAAGTTTAGTAGGTTGTGCATTGTTATGCATACCATGTTCAATGTATGCCCTTGCCACACCTGCTGTACTTTCAGGGCGAAGAGTAATGCTTCTGTTCCCTTTGTCCTCAAAGGTATACATTTCCTTCTGCACAATGTCTGTGGTATCGCCAACGCTTCTCAAAAACAATTCTGTGTGCTCAAAAATTGGTGTTCTAATTTCTTCAATACCAAAATTTTTACATAGACTGCGCATTTTTGCTTCAATATTTTGCCATGCTGGCATATCTGCACCAAATATGTCTTTTGTTCCCTTAGGAGCCTGTGTAAGCATATTAATTACCTCCAAATCGTATAAAAAAAGAGCTTTCGCCACTACAAAGGACGAAAACTCGTGATACCACCTTAATTCCTGCAAATAAAAAAACTTTGCAAGCACTCATTAGCCTATAACGTGGCTTATACGTTTATATTTACTATTATTTCAATACAAAAGCTCCCAAGCTACCTTCTTTGTCTCTCTTCCTAAAGAACCTTTCAGCTTTTAAGTTCTTCTCTCTTTCGGATGAAAACAAATACTCCTCTTGTTCTTCGCCTCTTTAAAGTTTTAAAATGTTATTTAGAAATTTTATACAAAGAAACCTCATTTGTCAATACTATTTTGAAAAAACTTTGTATTTTTTTCATAGAAACTACTGTTTCGGGTCAGACCACTGCAAATTAAAACTAAAAATTCAAAACTTTGTAATATTTGGAGAACCATTCAGTTAGTTTAAAAATTGTCTTTTCCAAAAACACATATATTTACGCTATACGAACACACCAACCCGTTTTCTTTCCAGCATTTCCTCAAGTCTTGAAGTATAGTCCTCAATGCTTTTCACATTAAAAACTCTGGTAAGCTGATTCGTTTCGCTGTTATAAACCTTAGTTGTTCCTCCTGCGCCAAGTGCAATTATGGTCTGTTTTTCCTCCATAATTTCAACATTGTAAATACACTCCTTGCCTTCACGGCAATATCCAACGTTTTCAAAATTCCCAATCATATTTTTCTGCCTGTACATATAGTATGGCTTCATGTTCATTTTTTTTGCATACTTTGCGCTGATGTCAATCATTTCCTCCATCAGCACGCCATCTGTAAGGGTGTAGTCATCAAATTTTTCTTTTAACCTTGACGCTCTTTTCACTGCAAGTGTATGCACAGTTAGGCTATCGGGATTAAGTTTGTAAATTTCCTCCATTGTATGCACAACGTCTACAGTTGTTTCCTCTGGAAGCCCTAAAATTAAATCCATGTTTATGTTGTCAAAACCAACTTCTCTTGCCATTTGAAAAACTGTTTTAACCTCTTCCACCGTGTGATGTCTGCCTATAAGGTCAAGAGTTTTTTGATTCATGGTCTGTGGGTTAATGGAAATTCTGCCCACACCATATTTTTTAAGTATCTCAAGCTTTTCACGTGTAATTGTGTCTGGTCTGCCTGCCTCTACTGTATATTCCAAGGCAATGTTTGTAACAAAGTTGTTTTTAACCACAAAAAGCAGTCTTTCCAACTGTGCTTCATTAAGGGATGTTGGCGTACCACCGCCTACATAAATGGTCATAAGCTTCTCTTTATCCAGCCTCTCAGCCACAAACTCAATTTCTTCAATTAGCTTGTCTAAATACCCATCCACCATTTTTTTATACTGATTAAGAGGATATGATGTGAATGAACAGTAAAGACATCTTGTTGGGCAAAAAGGTATTCCAATATATATACTGTAATCGCCCTTTGTGTTTCTGCCAAGTATCTCTCGCTCCGCCTTGGCCACCTCAATTGTAAGGTCTGCCTTTTCTTCTGAAGCAAAATATTTGTCCACAAGAAAAAATCGTGCCTCATTTTGGTCACAGCCGTTATCAAAAAGCTCATTCACTGTTTTTGCAGGCCGTATGCCTGTAATCATACCCCATTTTGGTGCATAGCCGGTAAGCTCTTTAAGACACATGTATAACGCCATTTTTATTACACGCTTTTTTTCTCTGGGCGTAATATCATCATTGCTGTATTGGGCCTCATACCGTGCCGTAAGTTCACCGTTTTTGTAGACTTCCGCCTTAGATAAAGTATCACTAAGGTCGCTAACAACAGTAATTCCATCTGCTGAAATTTCATCAGTTTGGTAGTAGTGCATGTTGGCATAAAAAACCTGTATAATGGTCTGCACCTCATGCCCCAAAGTATGCCCTTTTAAAATATAATTTATCATCAAATCAACCTTTTACAAATGGGTTAAACTTTTTCTCAAAGCCAATGTGGGTTTCTCCACCGTGGCCTGTGTATACAACGATTTCATCAGGCAATGCATACAACTTGTTCTTAATGCTACTCATAAGCCTGTCGAAATTTTCAGTTGACGCATATCCTATTCCATCCTTAACTGGTGGATTAGGGAAATCTGTTCTGCCTACAGAGGC
>JBFWMT010000048.1:0-18896 GCA_050251415.1 Anaerotignaceae bacterium
AGGCACTCCATCCCCAAGGAAAATAATTTCTTGACCACTAAGTGCAGCAATTTCAATAATTTCGTCTATGCTCCTTGCGTACTCCGGTGAAACTGTTTCAAGTACTCCATTTTTCCACTTGAAAATTCCTGAATAAACTTGATTTCTTCTTGCATCCATAATGGGGCAAATCAATTTATCTGTGTTAAATATATTGTATGCCAAAGCACTAAGCGTTGGCACTGGTATAATACCAATATTAAGCCCATGTGCAAGGCCTTTAGCTGTCGCAGCACCAATTCTTAGCCCAGTAAACGAGCCAGGCCCTTCCGAACACGCAATGTAGTCCAAAGTTTTCAAATCCATTTCTGTCATTTTAACAATTTCGTCTATCATAGGCATAATGGTTTGAGAATGTGTCATTTTATAATTAAGTGTGTACTCCGCAAGGCATTTTCCATTTTCGGTAATTGCACATGATGCCACAAGGCCTGAAGTGTCTATTGCAAGTATCTTCATTTTTACCACCTCTTATTTTTCGTTATTCACAGTTATTTTTCTGTAATCATCGCCTTTTTCAAGGTTCTTTTCAACAGTAATCCATACAGCCTGCTGGGGTATAACTTCTTTAACCAGTTCTGCCCATTCAACAAGACATACTCCGTTGCCAAAAAAATAATCCTCATATCCTGTGTCATCCATTTCATCTATGCAGCTAATTCTGTACACATCAAAATGATACAGTTTCAAACGGCCTTGGTACTCGTTTATAATAGTAAAAGTTGGGCTTGTAATATATTGGTCCGTAACACCAAGTCCCTGGGCAAAGCCCTTTGTAAACACCGTTTTGCCCACACCAAGGTCACCGCTAAGGCAGTATATACTTCCTGCTTTAGCTTCCTCACCCAATTTTTTGCCTAAAGCCTTTGTTTCCTCAGGACTGTAGCTTTCTATAGTCATTTCAGTTCTCCTTATTCCAAAAAATCCTCTGCTTTAGCACCAACATCAATAACTTCTTTGCCATCAGTATAAAACAGATTTCCCTCACCTATGGCTGAATTATAATCCTTTATATAGGCAAGCTTTTCTACACCACAGTAAACCATATTATATACATTGCTGTCAATGATTGTTGCTTTGCCTACATAAAATCTTACAAGTGTTAAGTCATCTTTTGTATAATAAACTACCATATCATCAGTAGCAATAACTATGTTTGATATATTTTTTTCTATCAGGCTTTTGTACCCTCCAGAGGAATAGTAAAAATCTTTGTCCTTCATATATACAATATCATTTTTCAGACCAGTAAAATAAGCCTCCGTAACATTTTCATCAACCATAGCATATTTATCAACCTCGTTAGCTTTAAGGCTTACAAGGTACAGTTCACCCAGTTCATTTCTAATTAGTATTTTTGTTTTGTCAGCAGAAAGCAGTGCACTGTCTAAAACAAGCTGTTCTATCTCAAAGGTATAAAAACTTCCGTCTGGGCGAACAAAATTAATTGTGCTTTTCCCATCAGTGCTTAGTAATTCAAAAACACAATAATCATTCTCCCCTAAAATATTAACCTTAGTTGCCTCTGGTGGTATCGTAATGAACTTAGATGTATCTATCGGTGGTTTTTCAGGTTTTTCGTACTCAATCTGTTTAATACCCTTGCCAATATCATAGGAATATAATTTGCCATCATTCTTAAAAATAACGGGTTTTGAAATAGCTGTTGGAGCAACACTTCTGGCTTCAACAATGCCCGTTGAAGCTACTGCCGCAATACTTGCTACCAAAATTACAATAACCAAAAATGTTATTGCAATACTTTTTTTCTGTGACATCTTTTTTTCAGTATACATAAATTGCCGCCTTTCATAAAAACCCAATATCCACAAAAGGGTATCCCTTTAAGAGATACCCTAAGCATTACACCTTTATCATGGAGAAATTTTCATTCTTCTGTCTGCCTTTTCTCCTCTTTCAATTACAATGCCATGGTCTTTGTAGTTTTTAAGTACAAAATGTGTTGCTGTACCTGTAACCGCATCTATGGTTGCCAGTTTATCGGATACAAAGAAAGCAATTTCTTTAAGGCTTTTCTCCTCCAACATAACTGTAAGGTCAAAACCACCGCTCATAAGATAAACGGCCTTTACTTCTTCAAAACGGTAAATTCTTTCGGCAATTTTATCATATCCATCCCCACGCTGTGGTGTTACCTTTACCTCTATCAGGGCAGTAACAAGTTCCCTGTCCGTATTATCCCAGTTAATAAGTGTATTATATCCACAAATAACCTTTTTTTCTTCCATAAACTTAATTTCTTTTGCTACATCTTCTGGTTTTTCGTTAATAAGCACCGCTATTTCTTGTGGTGTAAGCTTGCTGTTTTTAGATATTATCTGAAGTATTTTCCCTCTCATAAGACACATCCTCCTTATTGAATATTTTATTGTATTATATTGTCACTTCCGCCAAAAATACTATCTAGTTGTTCAGGCTCATTTTGCGGCTGTGCAATTTCTTCACTAGATGCATCCCCTTGCTGCAATGAATCTGCTGTAACGGCTTTTGTATTTTCATCAGTTGTTGAAACCTTTGCAGGTTCTCCTGTGCCCACAGAAACTTCGTCTGCTGTTGACTTATAAGTTGAATCCGAAAACCATTCACTGCTTAAAAGCGTTCCGTTTTCATAAATCTTTTTATAGGTAGAAACTTTGTGACCAACCTTACCTGTATAAGTAACAACCCTTTCTCCCAACGGTAGATTAGGGTCTTCGGTAACCTTTTCTGCAGGCTTTGGTATAGAGCCTATATATACATGTTCAAGCTCCACTGTTCTTCCCGAATCATGTTCCTCATATCCGTAAACATTTGTAACAAGCTTACCATTTGCAATATATGCCTCTACATATATTGGATAATCCGTAGAGTTTTTAAATTTAAAGTCTGTATAATTTCCAGCAATTGCCGCATCCTGCCCTAATGGAACATAGGCCACTGCCAGTGAATGATTTCTTCTTTCAACAACATCCAACTCTGCCTTAACAACAGCGTTGTAAAGAGTGGTTGATATTTGGCAAACTCCGCCTGCAAGACCGTCCTCTAGTTTTCCATTTACAATTACTGCCGCATTTCTGTAGCCATTTTCGTAGGTTTGGTCTCCAAGAGTTTCGTTCATAGAAAACACATCTCCAGGCTTAACAACCGTACCTGTTATATGCTCACACCCAACACGAAGGTTTATATTACGCCCAAGGCTTTCACTGCCAGTGTATTTTGTATAAAAAGTTCCTAAAAGGCTTGTTGACTTTTCATTATCTTCTTTTTTAATTTTTGGCTCTGTAACATCACCTGTTACGTTAACCTTACCACCCTTAGCCTCTTCAAGTAAATCAACTACATCGGCTTTGGTTTTAGCTACATTCATTGTGTAACCAACAACCTCATCAGTAATTGCAAAATTTCCATTTTCTCTCTTTAATTGGCTGTCTTGTGCTTCAATAGTTACATCTTTATTAATTTCTTCTAAAATTTTATCAAGCTTTGCATCATCATATACAAAATTTGTATTAATATCCATGCCATTTTTTTCAAGTTCCTGGTACACAGAATATCTATTTTCAATATCCCCATTTCTCGCAATTTGATATGCTGTAAAGGCGGCGTCCTCCACATCATACTGTGCATCAATTTCAGCAAATTTAATCGTTTTTTGTACTTCACCATGGCTTATAAGTATTTCATTTGATAAAATGGGCTTATTTAAGCTTTCTTGTAATTCACTTATTGCGCTGTCAATTGAAAGGCCTCCAACTGGCTGACCGTTAATTGTAATTCCGTCGTAAATAGTTTCAACATCCAAATGTTTTTGTATACTTTTTTCATTTTGGGCATCTCTATATTTAATGTACCCGAAAGTACCTGTGGCTATGGCAACAATTGCAATCAACCCAAGTACAATACCTTTTTTACCGCCACCCATATGTCATCCTCATCTCACAATATTTTCATCCTCAAATATTGATTATATATAAAAGTGGAATATTTTACAACCTCAAACGTGAAATGTCATATAAAAGTAACAATAAAAACTAAAAAATTTATTTATTAAACCCCATTCGAGGCACTTTTCAAAAATGAATTTGTGCCCAACGGGGTTTAGGTCTTTATCTTTTCTTTTTTTTGTTTACCAGCATACTTGCTGTAGACGGCTTCTTTTCTTGCTCCTCTGGATTTTTATTTATGGCTTTTTTAAGCTCTTCTTTTTTTTCTGCTGCTGCCATAACAGGTTTTTCAAACTCTGTTTTCACTGGTGCCTTTGTTTTCTTAGTAAATGCCCCTAGCCAAAGTTTTTCAAATTTTTCAGCTATAACACCGAAGCGTCTAATTGCAACATCAAGCAAAAACAACAATAAAGCCGCCACCATAAGTATTGTGCTTAAATCCTTATTGGTATAGGACGTTCTTATTTTTTGGCTAAAAACCTCTTTGGGGCTTGTTAACATTCTGCCACCTGTTTGTGCCGTAAGCTTTTCTAATAAATCTCGTCCACCAGAAAAGTTACGCAAATCATACTCTGATGGATATTGAATATTAAAGCCGCCTCTTTGGGTCTCTATACTTCCGTCTTTCATTGTTAGGCTAAGGCTAATAATATATCCGCCTTCAGAAATACCTGCAGTTTCTCCACTGTAAATTCCAGGTGCAACTGCTTTCATTTCCAATTGAGTTTCCTTACTGTCTGCTGAAACCACAACTGCAGATACTTGGCTTACATTGCTGTTATATGGCATTGATGCTTTAATTATGCTTGCGTCTCCACTTTTTTCGCCACTAAATTCAATTTCTGCTGAAACCTGTGACCTCATAACCCAAGATACAAGATTTCTAATTATTTGCGTACCCTCGTTGCTTGCAAGCCAATCCTCCGTCCATCTACCGCTCATATCGCTTGTCCATGCTGCAGTTCTTCCCAACCCATACTGCCATGTAGAAAGTACTGGTTCTTCTGTGTCGCTTATAAGCACTGCATCGGCTCTTGGCTTTACCGTTGTGCCAATATATCCTTTAAGCTGTGCAACTGCATCAATCCCACTTAAAATTTGGCTTGAATCTTGAGCCTGAGGATAAAAACTCCTGTTATTTATATATTCTTTCCCAGCGATTGTTGTTTCCTTTGTAAATATCTGAGGCAGATTTGTAAACTCGTTAGTAAAATAATATCGTCCATTGCCTTTTTTTGCTAAGTCCGAAAGCAAGTTAACATCTGCACCGCTTCCAACAGCAACTGTTGAAAGAGTAATGCCAGCCGCTTTCATCTTTTCCACAAGGCCATCATAGCCACTTTGTTCTGCCTGCCCATCTGTAAGCAGTATTATATGCTTACGCTTAGTATCTGCCTTACTTAAAACACTGAATGCTTCTTCAAGTGCTGGCAAAATGCTTGTGCCACCCTGTGGCTGTATCTCACCAATGCTGTTTACAATAGAATTGGTATTTTCACCAATTTTCTGTAACTCTACGGACCAAGTTGGTTCACTGTCAAAGGCAATAACTCCAATACTGTCTTTTGCCTCCATAACCTCAACTGCACGCATTGCCGCTTCTTTTGCCATTTCCATACGGGTTACACCATAATTGGAATCTGACATACTTCCAGAGTGGTCAATAACCATAACCATTCCCAGGTCAGGTTTTTCCCCTTCTGTTTCAAGCTCCATAGTGACAGGCAAAATATCCTCTAACACTGTGCCTGTGTAGCTGCCAAGTGCATAAGAATTTTCACCGCCCGTTACAATAAAACCACCTCCTGTGGTTTTAACAAAAGCTTCAAGGCTTGTTAAAAATTCCTCGCTTAGCTCTTCCGCTGACACATCTGCCAGAACCACGGCATCCCAAAGGTTCAAATTTTCAATGTTTTTTGGTGCTTCACTGCTTTGAATAAGCTTCGTTTTAACCTTTGACCCTTCTAGCAGCTTTTGCATTTCACGCCCACTGTTATCGGCGTTCTCAATTATAAGTACAGCTGGTGTATCCTCCACATAAGTGTAGGAATATGCCTTGTTGTTTTCATATAGTGTATCCGCCTCGGCTTCTATTTCAGCCCTGTAAATAATGCCTCCGCCCTCTGCACTTATGTCCGAAAACAAAAATCTGTTCTCGCCCTTTCTAAGGCTTACACTTTGGTTTACAGCAAGTGTATTACCCTTAAATACCTTAAGCACTGCCTGTGTATCTGTAAGACTATGTGCCACCACTTCAATATCATACTGAGTATTTTTATCCATATAATTTGGTGTAATAAGGCTTGTTATCTGCACTTCTTGGGCAATAGTGTTTTCTAACAGTACTCCATCTACAACTATACCTTGTGCTTTAAGAGATGACGCCTGTTTAAGCACTTGTGACATCGTTTCGTTCCCGTCGCTAATAAGCACAATTCGCTTTTCACTGCTTTGGTCAATTAAACCACTTGCAATTTTTAGTGCCTTGTCAATATTTGTTGCCTCTTCCTCTATATATGCGTTAAAGCCATTAAGGTTTATCTCATTGGCAGGGCTGATTTCTACAACCGCATTCCCACCGAAGGCAACAACCCCTGCTAAATCCTTTTCGCTTTTGTGCTTTATAGCTTCCTTAATATATTCCTCACTTGTGCTTTTTGCATCGTTAAGACTTGCAGAAAGGTCTGCAGCAAAAATTGTCGTAGTTGTATCTGTATATGTTTTTATACTCATGCCAGCAACTGCAAGTATAAGTAAAAGACAAACAATACTTCTTACAACTATCTGCAAATTCTTTTTAAACACTTTCGATGCTTCTTTTGAAGCAAATATTATAAATGCCACCGCAAATGGCAGTAAAATAAGCATTATGGGTTTTGTAAAATCAATTGCCACGCCAATTCACCCACCATTCTGCACACAAAACTAAAAGCAATAATACAATAATTGCATTTTTAATGCTTTTACCCGTTCTAATATTTTTTGTTTTTGTAGCTGTGCCATCCACACTTTCTGCTTTTTCCATTTCACTTTCCCCTTGCGTAACAGGATTAACAGCAAAATAGCTTTCGTTCACGCTACCATCGTCCAAATTTTGTTGCAATGTATACACTCCTGTTTGGTAAGTATTGTCCAGGTAATTCTCACCGTCTTTAAGCATCACTTCACTGCCGTCAGGGAAAATCACTGCCGAACTAACTGCTTTAGGCAAAATGTTTAAGTTTACTCTGTTCCCAGAAAAAATTTGCGTAATACCCGTCGCACTATCTGGAACGAAATAATTCATTATATTGTATACAATTATAGGGAATTCTTTCTTAAGGGGAAGCTGGGATTTATGCAAATCAAAAGAAAACACACATACCTTTTGACCATTGGTTTCCCCTGCAATAATCAACGCACCGTTATCATCACTTATTATTTTTTCGCCCCAACTTGGCACCTCTATAACCTTTGCCTCACTCACCGCAAAATCCATTTCTTCTGCATTTTGGGTAAATAAGTTGCTATTTATTTCTATTCCTGTAACGTCATCAGCTACTTGCGTTTTTATAAAACCATTTTCTTCTGGCGGGTCAAGTATCCATAGTTGTCCATCTGTTGGCATCTGCTGTGGCATGCAACCATCAAAAATGTAAATGTCATATCCGCTTAATCCCTCGATTTCACTTACACTTTTTTTGTAAAGGTCTATTCCGCTTATAAGAGAAACTGCCTTTTCCAAAAATAAATTGCCGTCGGAAATAAGCAGTGCTTTTTTGCTGCTACCAGTGCTAATAGCTAAATTATAGCTATTGTCACCCTCTAAAATATCCTCAGTAAGTATTTTGGCTGTTATTATTTTTGGTGTTTCTCCATGCAAATCAAAAACCACATCACGGCTTTCACCCTTTTGGGTGAAATTAACTTCTGCTGTATCTATAATTACGCCATCACCAAAAAGTGCAATTGTTCTAGCACTCTCTTTACTGCTGTAGCACTCTGCCTGCACCAATACTAACCCATCAGTTTCACTTACAAGTTTAATGGCACAATTGTTGTCGCTTTCACCATAAACCACTGTATTCACATCATCAATGCCCGTGTCAATATTTTTATCGGTAAAGATGTATACATTGGCCCCTATGTCGCCTTCAAGCACTTTCAAAAGTGAAGTAAGTGCCTCTTCCTCTGTGCCTGTGCTTTTAGGCTGAATATCCTTTAAACTGTTTTTTACAACTGTCTTTTCAGTGCTTTTGTTAACAAGCACTGAGGGACTGTCGTCCAGAACCACCACCGAAAACATTGTGTTGCTTGGCGTGTTGTCAATAAGCTTGTTCATGTCCTCAAGTGCTTTTTCAAACCTTGTTGGACTTTCATCGGTAGCCTGCATACTTAAAGAAGCATCCAAAACCAGCACATAATCTTCCCTTTGCCCCTGCGCCAGTATAAATGGGTTTGCCAAAGCAAGGGCAGTTAACGCAACGGCTATCATCTGCAAAAACATAAGTATATTCCGCCTCAATTTTTGCCGCCACTTCTGTCCTTCGCTTTGCTCTAAAACCTTTTTCCAAAGCATCATGCTGGAAACTTCATGCTTTTTAAACTTTTGCTTGAGAATATACATAAGCACAATTAAGGGTATCCCTGTAAGTGCTAAAAATCCCCACGGATTAATAAAATTCATTTTTCTACCTCTGCGTTATGTCCTAAATAACGACCTTATTACCCTCTATTTTTCCAGTGCTGAAAAATAGTCCGCAACAAGCTCTTTCATTCCATATGGCACACTAGATTCATCAATACTTTTAAGTTCTTCTTCTTTATATTCACCAACAACTTGGTCATATGGTACGCTTTCTCCAGCGGTTCCAGTTGTTTGCTGATTTGATATTTCCGTATCTCCACCGCTATTTTCGGCACCGTCCACTTTGGTGTCATATCCAGCCTTATTGCTTTCTTCACGGGTATACACTTCTTCGGTTTCAACGTGTCCATCTCCACGTCCATTTCCACCTTGACCGCTTCCACTACCCTGACCACTGCCCTCTCCTTGACCACTGCCCGCTTGACTACCACTTTGCCCCTCGACCTGTTGTGTGCTTGTGCTTTCGCTACCACTATTTTGCACAGTCTGTGTTGCCTGGGCAATAAGCTTATTTAAGTCTGCAACCTTTGCTTTTAGGTTTTGGCTTGCATTGGTCGCCGTTTCAAGAGTATCCTTTAACTGCTGAAGGCTATTGGCACTTGGGTTGAAATTGCCTGCTGCAATCTGTCCCGCATAGTTGCTTAGGGCAGCTTTTAATTCTTCTTTATCAACGTTTTCAATGGCTTCCTTCATTGCCTCCAAAAGTGCTTGAAGTTCTTCTTCACTCATTTCTTCTATCTGGCTGTTTAACTCATCAAGGCTTGCATTCATTGCCTGTGTATCACCATTTTTTATACTATCACTCAGTTTTTTTCCCGCTTCGTTGGCAGAAAGACTTTCACTTATTTTCTCCAAGTCCTTAGAAACACCTGTTTTCTCAAGGTTTTTAAGTTCCTGCTGTGCCTCGTCCATTGTCTGCACAGCCTCTTTTTTACTGGATGCCTGTTTTAGACTTTTTGTGAGCACGTTAACCTGTTTGTTAAGTTCTTTTATATCTTCATCATCAATTATTTTTTCGGTGTTGACTTCCTTTTTAACCTGCTCTATTTCCTTTATATTGCTGTTTAAAATATCCCCAACGTCTACCCTGTCTGGACTTTTTACAAAGCCTGTGGCAAACAATGCAATTATAACCACAGCCATAACTTTAAGGGTATTTTTTGGTATAGCAAACTTGTAACTTTTTTCAGGCTGTGCCTGCCTGCTTTTTTCAATTGCATCATTAATAACAAGGCTTTCCATGGTACTTTGGGCTTCTAGTTGAGCAATTTCCAATGCAGTCGATAATCTTTCCTTTAAGCAAAGCCTGTCTGCTACCTTTGCTGCCTCACTAACAGTAGTTCTTTTTATACAAATTAAAATTAGTGATACAATAAAGCCAATAACAGCCATTGCCGTGCATATAATTTCCACATTTTTTATGTACACAAATTTGGACACAAGGAGAATTACAAATATAACAGCCAAAGCCACTGTTTGGGCCCTAAGAAAATAACAAAGAAATTTTTCAATGTCCATTTTTCGCTTTAACGGCTCAAGTATTTTTTTAATCTCTTTCATAATTCTCCTCCTCCATTATTTTTTTGAAGGGTTTATTTTTAATGATGCCAACTTTAAAAACAAACCACTCATCAGTATATCACTTATCATATTCACAACCCACATCTCCACTGGTAAATTCAAACCATTTCCAATCCAGTAGGTCATTGTTATTTCGTCAAAAAAATTTGTTCCAAGCTGTGCATCAATGGTGGAAAAAAATCCAGCTGCGGGGTTTAAAAAGAAAAATCCGTAAACCGCTGGCAAACTTATATAATCATATATTTGCTTGTAAGCCTGTATATAGATACCTGAATATGACAAATATCCAACCAACGTGCCTACAACAAGTATGCCTATAACCAGATAAACAAGTACCATGGAAACCATGGTTTTTTTGTAAATTGCTGAAAAGAAAATACCCATTGAACCTACCATACATGCTGTTACAAGCATAAATACCGTCATACCAAAAAGGTAAAATATAGATACACCACCAAAGTAGAATAACACTGCATACACAGGCATTGCCGCTATTATCATTAGCATAATTAAACCAATGCTTGATAAAAGCTTGCCAAATACAATAGAAAAAGGTGACATTCTTGTAACAACTAATAAGTCCAGTGTCTGCCTCTCTCTCTCTCCGCTTATACTGCCTGCTGTAAGTGCAGGTGCCGTTATAAGTATAAGGCCAAACTGCAAGCCCGAAAGCAGTGCATATAAATAAATAATACTTTGTGGGTCAAACCCAGAGTACATTGAACCACTCATTGAGGTTTTTATAAACACTATTGTAAAAAAGGTAATAACACCAACGTATGCCGATATAACCCCAAATATTTTCCAGCTTCTTAAAGAGGTCTGTGCCTCTCTCCTTAATATAGGATTAAGCATTTTTATCGTCACCTCCTGTAATCTGCATAAATATCTCTTCCAAATCTCCATCCTTTTCCTTAAATGCAAGAACAGGTATGTCTGCCTTAATAATTTTTGTTAACAGGTCGGCAACCTCGTTGTCCTCTCCGTCAAAAGACATTTCTATATTGTCCTCATTTTCAATTATGTTAGATACATTTGGAGATTCTTTAAGCATATTAAGCAAAGCTTCCATGCCGCTAAGCGGTGTTATAGAGATAATACGTTTCTTACTTAACATACGCATAATTTGCAAAACAGTTCCCTGTGCCTGCATTACGCCTCGGTCGATAATCCCAATTTCTGTGCACATTTCCGCAAGTTCTGGCAAAATATGTGAACTTATTATAATTGTTTTACCCATACTGCCCAGCTGTTTAAGCACATCTTTCATTTCCACCCTTGCCCTTGGGTCAAGCCCGCTGGCTGGTTCGTCCAGTATCAGTATTTCCGGGTCGTGGATAAGGCTTCTGGCAAGGCATAATCTCTGCTTCATTCCTCTGGAAAGAGAATCAACATAAAACTCTTTTTTTTCTGTTAGATTAACAATTTCCAAAAGATTGTCAATCAGTTCACCCCTTTCCTCAATCGGAATATAGTATGCACCTGCGTAAAAATCCATATATTCTCTAACCTTTAGGTTGTCGTACACACCAAAAAAGTCGGGCATATAGCCAATTTTGTCTTTAAGCAAAGATGGATTTTTTGTAATATCATCGCCATCTATGGTTATACTGCCTTTTGTTGCACGCATTAAGCCTGCCATAATCTTCATGGTGGTGGTTTTGCCTGCACCGTTTGGGCCAACAAATCCAAATATACTTCCCTTTTCTATTTTGAAGGACAAATCATTAACTGCCGTAAATTTGCCATAGGTTTTTACCAGATTATTTACTTCCAGCATTATTGTTTGCCCCCTTTCAGTCTTATTTGAGGAACTTCAATTTCTCCATCTTCCTCCACATGCGCACGCAGGGTAACATTACCATCTTCGTCAGCATAGCTTTGCAAATCAGTTATTTCCTCTTGGGTAAGTTCCTCCCATTCACCAGTTATTACATTAAGTATCTCAGGTTCAGTGGTCATTGGTGATGTTCTGTTCCATCTAATTTGAAATAATTCCAGATTAACATTTTGCGGCAACATAAACTCGCAGTAAGCGTTGCCCGCTGGATACATGTAAATATAGTTAGTATCTCCACCAACAGAATTTCCATTTTCATCAACAATGCTACTTGGTCCAATAAGTCCATACGGTAAGTCAAATTCTGCACCGTCCTCCAGTCCCACTGGAACATTCATAACAAAAAAGTTTTCTGCTGTTTCGTTCATTTTTTTACCATTAATATATTTATTACCCTCTATAAGAGGCTCTTTATTAAAAGCATAAAGTTTCATTAACATAGGTTCATCCGCAGAAGTTGTTTTTGTTTCTTGTGTATCATCAATATCTCCAAGCATTGATGCTCTACCATATTTTATAAAATACTCCTCACTGTCGCCACCGAAGTTGTAGTAGCCGTCCTCAACCCCAAATAATTTCTGGAGTTCTTCATAGCTATTATAGTAGTTGCCATTTTGTAAATCAAGCGACTCTATTTTGTAATTCACTTCAACTGTTTCACCAGACATGCAACTATCAATTTTGTTATATACTGTGCCAACATGTAGCACTATATCTTCAAAATCAAAATTAGTGTTATTTGTAATGCTACCAACTAAAGTGTCGCCCTTAAGCCCTATGTTTGCCTCAAGTGCACCACCCATATCAATCGTTTTTTCTGTAGCAAAGGTATTTAAATCCCAGCTTGCTTTGCCATAATAGGTTATTTCTGATTTACTGTCTGTATTTATTTTCAGTGCACATACTTCTTCATCGCCGTATCTCTCACCATAGTCTATTTCACTTACGTCTATATCAAAATCTTCGTCAGCAGTAAATTCCAGTGAACCTTTCTCACCACTTCTAAGCCCACCGTAAATTTGTGCCTGTGCATAATTTTTCCCATTTTCAATAGTAACCTCTGATGCAAGGTTTATAATACTGCTTCTATAATAGCTGTTTCCACCTGCCACATAAATAACAACAGTAATAGCCATGGCAACAATAGGTATAATCACCCATCCTCGTTCCCGTTTATCTTTCTTTTTAAGCACAATGTAAAGAATAGGGCCAACAAAAACAACATATACGCCAATAATTATAAAAATTATATTCATCATGGAGCCTTTTTCAGGTGCCATACGCCCCGCTCTATCGCTTACTGGGTTGTAGCCATATTTATCATCAACGTAACTAAGGTTAAAAATATTCGGGTTCTCACTTTCATAAATAGTCCTAAGTAATACTTCTATTTCCCCAACTTCTGGTATTGGTGCTTTACCCAAGTCAAAGCTGTGCAAAATCACATTGCCGTTGCCAATTTTAGCACTTGATGTTATAACCCGTCCATCCACTTCCAATAACGAGCTTGCATCTTTCATTTGTGCATCTGAAACAGTTATGCCACCTAAATTAGACACATCTTGTACCAATATCTGACCAATATTTTCAAGGCTAACATTAGTTGCTTCATCGCTCACGGTAAAATTGGTTGTATTCCCCAGCCCAGACAAAACCTTTTTTGCACTTGCACCTGTGCCAAGAATAAGCATTCCACCCTCATTAACCCATTGTGCAATGGCATCTTTTTGTTCTTGTGAAAGGTTTTCTGTGTTAAAATCGTTAATTATCAGCATCCTAAAATTATTAAGCACCGAACTGTCATTGGGCAATGTTTTGCTATCCAAATAAATAGTGTCAAAATACTCAACGCCGTCTGCACCATAATAAGCTGTTTGTTGATTATAATAGCTGTCATTTTGCTTAATATAAACTAGCTCCGCAGGGCTATCGCTTAAAACGCCTGTCCATACAGTGGAAGGGTCTTTTGCTGTTGCGTTAAAATTTTTAACACAAATTACATTATCTTTTTCATCAACAAGTGAAGCCGTAAAAAAAGTTGTTATAGATGCAACCTGTGCAGTCATTTCTACCTCTTTTGTGGCATTTTTGGAAAGTTCAATGGGTATGTAAAAAATTGCATACTGACTTGAGTATCTTTCACTGCTTTCAAAAAGGTACACCTTCATTTGCAACTCACCTTTAAAATCGCTGCCGTTATTTGTAACAATAAATTTAAAGGGTGTACTTTTCCCCACTATATATTTACTGTCAAAGCCAATGCTGGCAGTAATTTCAAACTGACCATCATCAACCTCTTTTGGCATTTTACTTAAAGAGACTTGCGCCTCTGATTCACTAACGGTTACAGTAGTAGATGTTGATATAGGTGCACCATATGCAATACTGCCTATAACCGGTGCAACAACGCTTAAAATCATAGCCAATACAATAACTATGGCAAGCACTGCTGCTCCATGTCTTTTCATGCTGCTCTTTTTCCCTTTCATCGTGTTCCTCCTTCTTATTGTTCAGACTGGATTATTATAACACACTTTTAGTTGCTAATTTCGTAAAATTGTATTAAAATTGCATTGTGTTATTTTTAAGAATAACTTATAAAGGAGTTTCTGCCGTGAATATTGGATTGTTTACAGATACATATTTTCCACAAATAAACGGTGTAGGTACATCTACCTATACACTTGCCAAAGAGCTTAGAAGTCTTGGTCATAATGTGTATATTTTCACCCCTTCCGACCCTAAAAACAATCTCCAAAACGAAGAGGGCGTAATACGTATGCCCAGTATGCCATGTGTATTTATTCACCAATATCGTTTTGGTGTTGTTTATTCCCCAAAAGCACTTAAAAAAATAGCAAAACTTCATTTGGATATTATTCATACCCAAACCGAATTTTCCCTTGGTATGTTTGGAAAAACCCTTTCAAAGGCATTTGGAATACCAATGGTTCATACCTACCATACAATGTATGAAGATTATGTACACTATATTGTAAATGGGGCTTTTATAACAAAATCCATGGCACATGCCTTTAGCCGTATATTTTGTAATTTTGCCCGTGAATGTATAGCACCTACCACAAAGGTTAGGGCTTCCCTTTTACAATATGGTGTAACAAAGCCGATACATATAATACCAACAGGTATAAATATCGATAAATTCCGAAAAGGTAACTATCCTGCAGCAGATACACTAAAACTGCGCAGTACCTTTGGACTTAATGAAAACCATAAAATTATACTTGTTTTAGGACGTATTGCCAAGGAAAAAAGCATTGATGTGATAGTTAATGCCATGCCACAGGTTTTTGAAAAAGAGCCTGATGCACGTCTTTTGATTGTTGGAGACGGCCCTGGACGGGATGCGCTAGAAGCACAAGTGAACAACCTGGGTATAACAAATAAAGTTATTTTTGCTGGTGCAAAACCGTGGGATGAAATTGGCAAATACTATCAGCTTGGTGATGTATTTGTAAGTGCATCTGTTTCTGAAACACAAGGTCTTACTTTTATAGAGGCAATGGCTGCTGGGTTACCTATTGTTGCTAAAAAGGATGAATGTATTGAAGGTGTTATTGAAAATGATAAAACTGGTATTATTTTTGAAACAGATGACACCCTTTCAAACAAAATACTTGGCATACTTGAAGACGAAGAAAAACGTAAATATCTTGCCAAAAACGGGGCTATATTTTCCGAAAACCTTTCATCCGAGGCATTTGGGAAAAGCGTAGAAAACGTATATAAAAATGTACTAGAAACATATGAAGGCTCAATTACGCAGTTGCATCTTTCACACCATGGCGTACAAGGAATTTACAGACGTGTGGAGTGTCGCCTTATAAAAATTAAACGTACTAACCGCAAGCTTAAACGCATAGCTTTGAAGCCTGCAAAAGCAGTTATAAAATATATTGAAGAAAAAAATGAAAACGGAGGTATTATGTAATGATTTCGGATAAAATGAAAGAATTTGTAACTGGTAGTTCTGCAATAAGAGCAATGTTTGAAGACGGCAAAAAAATGGCTGAGATACACGGTGCTGAAAATGTATATGATTTCAGCCTTGGCAACCCTAGTGTAGAGGCTCCTGAGGAAGTTAAACAAGCCGCTATTGAAGTGCTTAACAACACTTCACCAAATGCACTGCACGGCTACCCAAATAACCTTGGGTTTGAAGATGTTCGCCTTGCAATTGCAAACCAAAGCAACAATCAGCACGGTACAAACTATACCGAAAATAATATTGTAATGACAACAGGTGCAGCAGCGGCAATTAATATTGTACTTAAATGTATTTTAAATCCTGGTGATGAAGTCATCGTATTCGCCCCATACTTCGGCGAGTATAAGTCCTACGTGGGCAACTACGATGGTATAATTGTTGCAGTTTCACCGAATACAAAAGATTTTCAGCCAAACCTTGGCGAACTGAACAGCAAAATAACTTCTCGCACAAAAGCAGTTATTATTAACACACCTAATAACCCAACAGGCGTTATTTATTCAGCTAAAACATTATCCACCCTTGCGGATATTTTAAAAGATAAACAAAAAGAAATAGGCCACCCAATTTATCTTCTTAGTGATGAGCCTTACCGAGAGTTGTTCTATGGAGATTTTGAAATTCCATTTGTTCCGAATTTTTACGATAATACATTTATTGCATATTCATATAGCAAAAGTCTTTGCCTGCCAGGCGAAAGAATTGGACATCTTACGGTAAACAGCAAGGTGGATGGCTTTGATGATATGATTTCTGCCCTTAGCTGTGCAAACCGCATATCCGGCTTTGTTAACGCACCTACCCTTTGGCAGAAAGTTCTTCCAAAAGTTTTGGATTGCAGTGTTGACGTATCTATATACAAAAAAAACAGGGATACTCTTTACAATATGCTTACGGAATTAGGCTATGAATGTGTTAAACCCGATGGTGCATTTTATGTATTCCCCAAAGCTCTTATTGCAGATGACAAGGCATTTTGTGAAGCAGCAAAAGAATTCCGTCTTCTTATTGTTCCTGGTTCTGCATTCGGCTGTCCTGGCTATTTCAGAATGGCATATTGTGTAACCCACGAAACTATTATTAACTCTAAAGAAAGTTTCCGCGCTTTAAAAGAAAAATTTTCGAGGTGAAAAACATGATAAAACCATGGAGTGATAAATTACGTAAGGTTGACCCTTATGTACCGGGAGAGCAAAGCAAAAACCCAAATATAATTAAGCTTAATGCGAATGAAAACCCTTATCCGCCGTCACCAAAAGCAGTTGAGGCTATAAAAAATTTTGATACCGACAAACTTTGCCTTTATCCAAATTCAAGTGCCTACCAACTTACTGAGGCACTTGCAATGCACTATGGGTTGGATATGAACCAAGTTTTTGTGGGTAATGGTTCTGATGAAGTTATTGCACTTGCATATATGGCATTTTTTAACTCTGAAAAACCAATACTTTTTCCAGATATCACCTACTCCTTTTATCCTGTGTGGTGCAATTTTTTTAGCACACCATATGTAACAAAGGCAGTGAATGATGACTTCCGCATAAACCCTGAGGACTATTATGTAGAAAACGGTGGTATAATTATACCAAATCCCAACGCTCCTACCGGCATAAGTGAGAGTAAAGAATTTATTGAAAACATTCTTAAAAACAATCAGGATGTTGTTGTAATTATTGATGAAGCCTATGTGGACTTCGGTGGTTATTCTGCAGTTGAGTTATTAAGCAAGTACGAGAACCTTGTAATTATTCATACTTTCTCAAAATCCCGTTCTCTAGCTGGTATGCGTATTGGCGTTGCACTTGGTAGCCCCGAACTTATTGGATTGCTGAATGCAGTTAAAAATTGCTACAACTCCTATACCTTAGATAGCGTTGCAATAGCAGCAGGAACAGCCTCAGTAAATGATGATGACTACTTCCGCAGCACCCTAAAAAAAGTAATTGCAACAAGAGAACATACGGCAAAAGAACTTAATGATTTAGGATTTACGGTATTTCCATCACACTCTAACTTTCTTTTTGCAACACACCCAACTATAAAAGCAAAAGAACTTTTTGAGGCGGCAAAAGCTGAAAATATATTCATACGTTTTTTTAATTTACCACGTATTGACAATCATCTTCGTATTACAATTGGCACAGACGAGCAGATGGATGCATTGATTGGATTTATTAAAAAATATACAGGTTGTTAATGTACACAACCAAATATTTCTTTATAAATAGAGAACTGCGTTTTACTTAGGAACATATAGCCTAAACAAACGCAGTTTTTTATTGTTTTAAAAACAAAAACCCATGAGTTTCCCCACAGGTTTAGGTATCTATATAATTAAAAATTATTAGTTCTTTCTTAAGCTTTGGGTTGCAAGGTTAAATTTATCATGAATTGCAATCAAAGCATCTTCAACATCATTTTCATTAATAAGCACAGAAATTTTAATTTCTGAAGTAGAAATCATGCCAATGTTAACACCTGCATCATAAAGAGCCTCGAACATAAGGCTTGCAACACCAGGGTGTGTAGCCATACCTGCGCCAACGATAGAAACCTTAGCCACTGTATCATCAAAGGTAATTTTCTTAGCCCCTATTCTCTCCTTGTCCTCTTCAAGTACCTGCATAACATAATTCAATTCACCCTTAGCAATTGTAAAGGAAATATCATTTGTTGCATCACGGCCTATTGACTGGATAATAATATCTACAGATACATTTTTTTTCTCCAGTAATGAGAACACCTGAAAAGCCTTTCCTGGCTCATCAGAAATACCTTCAATTGAAATTCTGGCTATATCTTTATCGGATGCTACTCCGCTAACAAGCATTTTTTCCACGTTACATTCCCCCTTAA
>JBFWMT010000049.1:0-18839 GCA_050251415.1 Anaerotignaceae bacterium
AGATCTACAATCTGTTGCTTGAATTCAAAGGTGTAGGATTTTTGATTTTTTGCCATATTGAACACTCCTTTATGTTTATTATAGAATGTTCAACTTTCTGTGTCCATACTTATATACTAACACTATTTACCACATAATGAACCAGTCGCATCAAGATAATACGAACAATAGCTTTCCTTAATTTTTTTTGCCCATACAATTAGCGCTATAGTAAAATTCTCCGCCTCAACATCAATCGTTTTAGTAATGCTATTCTCTGTATCTATATACTTAGTATAATCAAATTCGTGACCATTGATAGAAAGAGAGAGTTTTTTACTCATATTAAGATAGAAATACCATGCAAATGCCTTCAGCATGGATTCCTCGAGAGCATCAAAAGATACATCACTTACTTTTAAAGTATCAATTCCTGTAATTTTCAGTACAGTTCCTTTAGACCCGTATGTTCGGACTGGTTCACTAATTTCACACTCGGTTTTATTAACGCTGTTTATCGAAATGGAGTATGTCACATATTCTTTGCTACTTAAAACAGTCGTTGTCCATTGAGCATTAGAGGCAAATGAAAAACACGAAAACCGTCCCTTACCTTTATTAGCTTTCGACTTTAATTGTAGAGAAAGGATATTTTTTTGGGATGCCAGAAAAGTTCCGAAAGTATCGGAAATGGTTTCGTATTTAATACCATCACCATTATCAGAAATTATCACTTCTGTAATCCCATATATTTCATTGTAGACAAAATCCACCATTACCTTTGTGGCGTTTGCCTCAAATCCATTCCAAATATACTCACATATGGCTTCCCTATAATCTTTTGTTATTCCAGATGTTTCTACACTCTGACTATTAATACTGAGTTCAATTTTCAAAATATGCCTCCTTCTCTATATGTCAAATATTTATTATTTATTAGTAAAAACAATTATCGTATATTTATTTTTACTAATTATACTATCACATCAATATATTCTACACAATAAAATCTTTGCCTACATTTTCCTTTGGATAAATTTTATGTCGAAGCGGTACACATAATTTTACAACCTATACAAGTTGTATCATCTGACAGTAAACAAGCATTTTTTCACTCAGCTTTTGCCTTTTAATAATATAACTATTTTTAATGTTCACCATTTTCTTTTATTCTTAATTTATAGATAGTATGTAGACACTTTCTTACTAGTTCCTTATAAAATATTACCAGTGTTTGCACTTGATTTAACACACGATCTAATGCTATTATTCCCGATACAATCGTTACACTTGCAATCGTTAATGACATATCAATTTCTTTTCCACTAACTATTTTTTCAATTTGTGAATACCCATAATAGAACGAAAAAATCATAATTAAAAAAAAGAGCAAAGATTTTTTTAAAGCAATCTCTTGATTGTTATCATTAAGCACTGGTATTGACTGAAGGTTTGATTTCCACTTAAAATAGCACCATAGTATGGTATAAATCCCAATTACTGTATATACAATATACCATTCAAGATCATTAAATTTATTCCTATGATTAAAAAATTCAACAGCCATAATAAACAATGCTGAATACATAAGTAAAAATACAATCGATAAAACTAATGAAAATTTTACATCAGATTTATTTTCTACTTTATAAAATTTACTTAAAAACATTTCAAGCACCACCATAAAAAACTTAAAAACCATAAACATAATAACTGACAATACTATAACAAGAAAAATATTCACTTAAAACCTCCCCTAGTAGATTCCACCTACGCCTCTTTTCTTATTTTCTTTTTCATGTCAATAAGAATATCATTAATATCCACATTGTTCCATTGACATAATTACCAATTGTTTTATTAAATATGACATTCTAATTCTTTGAAATTTCTCCAAAAAGAAGTGTTTATTCATAAAAATCTGTGAGCAATATAAGTTATAATTAAATATCTCACATACTTTACAAAGGTGATTAATATTTTTTAGTACCTTTCTTTTGTGCTAACTCTGCCTATATTTTTCCCCTGATTATTTCAACCATCTTCAGTCAGCCAATTGCTATCAAAAAACAACAAAAAGTTCTCATACACCAGTTATTAACTAAAAAAGGTACTCACTAATTTTCCAGTGAGTACCTTTTAATCCCATTTAGTATCATCGTAGTCATGGTACAGTTCAGGTAAAATTTAATGCTTTTAACATTTTAAATAATTCCCCAAACCCTACGCCCCTTAATTTTCAAGGTTTCTCTTACGTCTTTCTTCAATTGCTTTTTTAGCAATCATATCTTTTACTTTCATCAGCCTAGTTGTACTAGCCCTATCATTTTCCTCAAGTTTCTGCGAAATAAACTTAATAGTTTCCTGATAATTTGGAATCATTACGTTTTCAAGGGCATTAACACGCCTACGGGTTTTTTCTATTTCCTGTGCCAAAAGCTGCGCACTTTTTTCGCTTTGTGCAAGGCTCAAAAGAGGCTCCATTGCCGCTGAAAATGCCTCCATGGCACTGTCCAGCTCTCCCGACGTAAAGGCAAGACCATAAGGATAAATGTCACTTTGGTTACCCACTGTTTTAAAATCAAACATAGGCACATCAACACTCATTATATTCTTTTGCCCAACCTCAACAGCAACTGACTGTTTAGGCATCATCAATGCCTCGCCCATATATTCCTCACTCATAACTGCTCTTGCAATAATAAAGCTTTTATAAGCACGTTCAAGGGCTTTTTCAGCCTCTTCACGCAGGCGCTTATTTTCCTTAACTATTTCAAGGAACTGTTTCATAAGCTCGTCTAATTTGTCCTTAAGAAGCTTATGCCCTCTAGTAGCAGTTTTAAGCTGTCTTTTAAGACGTGTCATTTCCATACGGGTTGGATTAACATTTAATCTTGCCACAGCTATCACTCCTTAGGCATATATTTTTCAAGGTATTCGTCACGGATACGCTTAAGTTCGCTCTTTGGTAACATACTTAGAAGTTTCCAGCCTGTCTCCAGTGTCTGCTCTATTGTTCTATCAGTTCTAAATCCCTGAGATACATATTCCTTTTCAAATTCATCTGCAAATTTTGCATAAATAAGGTCAATGTCACTAAGGGCACTTTCACCAAGTATAGCCATAAGCTCTTTTGCATCTTTACCTCTGGAATAAGCCGCAAATAACTGGTTCATTGTATCTGCGTGGTCTTCTCTTGTTTTACCCATACCAATACCCTTATCCTTCAAACGGCTAAGAGATGGAAGAACGTCTATTGGTGGCTGTAATCCTTTTTTATAAAGGTCACGGCTAAGTATAATCTGTCCCTCTGTAATGTAACCTGTAAGGTCAGGAATTGGGTGCGTTTTATCATCTTCAGGCATGGTAAGAATAGGAATCATAGTAATTGAACCGTCAATTCCTCTCTTTTTACCTGCTCTTTCATACATGGTTGCAAGGTCAGTGTAAAGGTAACCTGGGTAACCTCTACGACCTGGAACTTCTTTTTTAGCCGCAGAAATTTCACGAAGTGCCTCTGCATAATTTGTAATATCTGTAATAATTACAAGTACATGCATACCCTGTTCAAAAGCAAGATATTCAGCGGCAGTAAGTGCCATACGTGGTGTACAAACACGCTCAACCGCAGGGTCATTTGCAAGGTTAACAAACACAACTGAACGGTCAATTGCACCTGTTGCCTTAAAATCGTTAATAAAGAATTCAGCATCTTCAAATGTTATACCTACAGCGGCAAACACAACGGCAAACTTGCTGTCTGTTCCCCTAACCTTTGCCTGTCTTGCAATCTGAACCGCAAGATTTGCATGGGGTAAACCAGACGCCGAGAAAATAGGAAGTTTCTGTCCTCTAACCAATGTGTTAAGTCCATCAATGGCACTAACACCAGTTTGTATAAATTCAGCTGGATAGTCACGGGCAGCAGGGTTAATTGGTGCGCCGTTTATATCCATTCTTTTTTCTGGAATAATTTCTGGCCCGCCGTCAATAGGCTTGCCCATACCATCAAACACACGGCCTAAAATGTCGGGAGATACGCCAAAATCAAGGCTTTTGCCAAGAAACCGAACCTTACTTTCGGAAAGGTTGATACCGGTAGAGCTTTCGAAAAGCTGAACAAGTGCATTGTCGCCGTTCACTTCAAGCACCTTACAACGTCTTATTTCACCATTTATAAGCTCAATTTCACCAAGCTCATCATACTTAACACCTTCAACACCACTAACCAACATAAGAGGGCCTGCAACTTCTTGAATTGATCTATATTCTTTTATCATAATTCTTCCGCCTCCCTCTTAACAAGGTCTTTTAATTCACTTACGATGCTGTTTTCAATTTCATCAAATGCTTTATCAACTTCATCTTCTGGGAAGTACTTTGCACGGCCAATTCTTTCGATTACAGGAATTTTTGTAAGTTTAACAATGGAAACTCCCTCTTTAATCGCCTTGCCGCCCTCCTCATAAAATTTAAGTATCAAACTCAGCATTCTGTACTGCTTATGCAGTGATGTATAGGTATCTACCTCGTGGAAGGAGTTCTGATGAAGGAAGTCCTCACGGATAGAACGAGTGACTTCAAGTATCAGTCTATCTGCATGGGAAAGTGCATCAACGCCAACCAACTGAACAATTTCCTGCAGCTCTGCTTCTGTTTGCAAAAGACGCATTGCTGTTGTCCTTTGAACCGAGAAATTTTCATCAACATTTTTATCTGCCCAGACATCAATTTTATCCTGATAAAGTGAATAGCTTGTAAGCCAGTTTATAGCAGGGAAATGACGTTTGTAAGCAAGTGCCGCATCCAAGCCCCAGAACACCTTTACAATACGAAGTGTTGCCTGAGAAACAGGTTCAGAGGTGTCACCACCAGGAGGTGAAACAGCCCCGATCGCTGTAAGTGTTCCCTCTCGGGTGTCATTATCGCCTAGGCACTGAACACGACCAGCACGCTCGTAGAACTGTGCAAGACGGCTGCCAAGGTATGCAGGGTAACCCTCTTCACCTGGCATTTCTTCAAGACGACCACTCATTTCACGAAGTGCCTCTGCCCAACGGCTTGTAGAGTCGGCCATAAGTGCGACGCTATAGCCCATATCACGGAAATATTCCGCAATGGTAATACCTGTGTATATTGAAGCCTCACGAGCCGCAACAGGCATATCAGATGTATTTGCAATCAATACAGTTCTTTGCATTAAGCTTTCTCCTGTACGTGGGTCAATAAGTTCTGGAAATTCAAGAAGAACGTCTGTCATCTCGTTTCCACGTTCACCACATCCAATGTAAACAACAATGTCTGCATTCGCCCACTTAGCAACCTGATGCTGTGTAACAGTTTTACCACTTCCGAAAGGTCCAGGAATTGCCGCTACACCGCCCTTTGTAACAGGGAAAAATGTATCCATAACACGTTGACCTGTAACCAAAAGAGAATCTGGACTTTCTTTCTTTTTGTAAGGACGTTCTTTACGAACAGGCCATTTCTGCATCATAGGAACAGTAACGTCTACGCCTTTTTCATTTGTAACTACGCAAACCTCTTCTTCTACAGTAAATTCGCCTTCTCTAATAACTTTAATTGTTCCGTTAAGCTTAGGTGGAATCATAATTCTACATTCAACTACAGCTGTTTCCTGTACAACACCAATGATATCGCCGCCTGTAACTTTATCTCCAACTTTAACTGTTGGTTTAAATAGCCATTTCTTTTCTCTGTCCAACGATGATACCTGCACACCCTTTTGGATGTTTGCACCACATGCCTCATACAGCTTTTCAAGAGGACGCTGTATACCATCATATATTGTAGAAATAAGTCCTGGTCCAAGTTCAACGGACATAGGTCTGCCTGTAGATACAACTGTTTCGCCAGGTCCAAGTCCACTTGTTTCCTCATATACCTGAACAGATGCTCTGTCCCCATGCATTTCAATAATTTCACCAATCAGATTTTTGTCAGAAACCCTTACTACGTCGAACATATTGGCATCTCTCATGCCTTCCGCAACAACCAGTGGTCCTGACACCTTAACTATTGTGCCTGTACTCATGTATATATCACCACTCAATTCTATTAGTTTTTAATCTTCGCCAAATAATATATCTGCACCTATAGCACGCTTTGCAGATTCTCTCACTTCATTCAAACCAATACCCATGCTACCTGTAATGCCTGGCACAACAATAATAGCAGGAAGCTGATTATCCTTATACTTTGCAATGGTATCCTGTGCCATAAGTTTAGCCTGTTCTGTAATATAAATTATTGCGTAATCCTCTTCAACCAGCTTATGTATGGTTTTTTTAATTTCATCCGCTTCATAAACTGGAAAAATGTCCATACCAAGTGCAAGAAAGCCCATTACGCTATCCTTGTCCCCAATAACTCCCACCTTATACATAAGCATCCCTCAATCTTTCTTTAATTACATCGGGGTCGATATTATTCACCTTGCTGTTTAGTATAATTCTTACGGTTTTAACCTCGGTTTCTCTTGCATAAATGTAAGCAACCATAGGCTCAAGGGTAAGAGAGATATATTTTGCATCTTTTACAAACAGCATAAGGTAATCATCACATTGTTTTTCAAAAGCAGTAAAGCCTTTTGCCATGCTTTCGCACAGTGCCTCATAGTAAGTGCCTTTAAAGCCTGACGCTGGATTTTCGGCATTAAATGCCGTTTTAAAACTGTCTATACCTAAAGTTCCGCCTTCAACAAACACTAAGGTAAACATTTCAAAGTTTTTTTTCATATTTTTTATACGTAAAAAGCTTTTTAGGTTTGTAAGGTCACAAACGTACTGCATGTACCTCTTTACAAAGTTGTTATCGCTTTTATCTGCTGTAGCATTCATATCTTTAAAAGCGGCCTTATCCAAAACTATATCAATCATTTGTCCGCTTAATGTTTTGCCGTAAACAGAATATGCTTCAGCCACCGCCTCTGCCATATTTGCAGGCAAGGTGTCGTATGCTTTCATTTGGAAAGCTGACTTCATAACCTCAACACTTACTGTTCCGCCACCAACAAGATAGTTGCTTCCGTCAACGCCCGAAATATCTTCTTTCATCAAAACCTTTAGGTTATGATAGTCATTCTTTAGTAAAAACACATCCATAAATCGCTGTCCGCTAACAAGTTCTGCTACGTCTGCATATGCTTTTGCAAGCTGTGCGGCCAAAGCTTCCTCATATTCCTTAACGCCAAGGCTATTTCCATTGCCGTAACCGGCTTCAGAAAGTATTTTAAGTGCCTCTTCGGTAGTTCTTGCTTCTGCCATTTGGATATAGTTCTTTTCTGTAAGAAGTGACCTTTCAAGCATTCTTATACGGGCTACGGCATAAGGATAAATTTGGTCGTTTGCCATTTTTAAGCCTCCTTAACCGAACAGTATTTCTGCCGCAATCTGTTCGATATCTTCCTTCTCTACAGAAATTATGGATTCAAAAGAGTAATTATATTCAATATCACCCTTTTTAACTATAAATCCTCCGTCAATATCTCTTGTGTCTTCAGCCACCTTGTAACCATTTGCGGCTACATCTTTGCCAAAAGCATCTTTATCTTTTTTTCTGAATATAATTTCAGCATCCTTATCAATCTCTGCCTTATCAAGCATACCAATAATTATCACTTTATATTCAACATCTGTTAATGATAATAGCTTTGCCTTTGCGGCTGTTATTACCTCTTCAAGTATAGACTGCTTTTGGGTAAGTATCATTTTTTTTGCTAACATCTCTGCCGATGAAATTTCTTTTGCCGCCGCTTTGTCAGCCTCTGCCTGCGCCAATTCGCCAAGCGCGGCCGATTCCTTTTGTGCCTTTGCATTTGCCGCTTCAAGCACAACCTCTGCTTCTTTTGTAGCCGCATCAGTTATTGCCTTCGCTTCTGCCTTTGCATCTGCAAGTATTTTGTCTATCATATTTTGACCGTTACCGTTACTCATAGGAGTCTTTCCTCCTTCTTATTATTTTTATTTGAATTATTATAATACAATGCTGTTAATCATAAGGAATGAAATAAGAAGTGCAAGTACGGCATAAGTTTCAACCATAGCTGTAAAAATCATACCTTTTGCAAGTTCACTTGGTTTTTTGCCAACAAGCATAATAGCTGCTGCTGCTGCCTTTCCCTGTGCAACGCCAGAGAAAATACCAACCAAACCAATAGGAAGTGATGCTGCAAGAATGTAAGCGCCTTGTGATATGGAAATATCCATAAGTCCGCCGCCTAATAAACCAACTTTAAGTAAAATAATAAATGCAATAAGAAGACCATAGATCCCCTGTGTTCCAGGAAGAGCCTGAAGAACCAGAACCTGACCAAATTTATTAGGGTCTTCAGATACAACCCCTGATGCTGCCTGACCTGCTATACCAATACCTATTGCACTGCCAATACCTGCCAATGCTGCCATTGCAGCGCCTAATAATGCAAAAACCTGTCCATTAAATACTTCCATTTACTTTTCCTCCTTTATTATCTCAACATATTTTGTCTTTTTGTTGAATGGGTTGAAGGCGATACCTCCACCTTCGAAAAATTTCCCAAAAAATTCTACATACTGAAGTCTGCTTGCATGAACAAAAGAGCCAAGTGCATTTATAGCAAGGTTAAAGGTATGCCCAATAACAAAAGCCACTATCATAACAATTGCGCCACCAACGCCTCCGCCTGCCATAGACCCTAATGTATTAATTACCTGTGAAATAACACCTGTTGCAAGACCAAGTGCCAGAAGTCTTGAATAGGAAAGCACGTCTGATAAATAGCTTGTTATGCCGTAAAGGCTACCAAGACCACCTAGAAGCTTTCCAATAATTCCTTTTTTCTCTCGTCCCGCAGTAAATAAAATACCAAGTACCCCAACGATGGACATATATTTCCCTGCAGTTACCAAGCCTGCACCAACGCTTCCGCCTATGCCAAAAAGCACAAGCCCTATCAGCAGTACATACCAAAGGAAAATATCACAAAGTGCATCAATAGGCCTACCATCTTTAATAAGGACATACGCCTTAATTCCCATTCCCACAAACAAATGGATGGCTCCTAAAATAAGTGAAAAAATCAAAAGAGTCATAGGCTGCTCTATAGGGTTAAACCAAAGTGCATTTATTACTACATCCTTATTAAAAAGTGTTTTGGCTGCAACTGGTATAAAATCACCAAAGTATCCGCCAAACATTACGCCCCAAAATGCAGTTGAAACACCGCAGAACATAAACATTTTTACCAATTTTTTCATCATGCCCTCAAGGCGGAACCTATTAAGCAAAATGAAACATGCCACTGCCATTATAATTCCGTATCCAGCATCACTAAGCATCATGCCAAAAAATATAAAGTAGAATGGTGCTAAAAATGGTGTTGGGTCGATATCATTTACCGAAGGTACGCTGTAGAGGTTTGTTATTGCCTCAAAAGGCTCTACTATAGAATTTTGCTTCAGCAATACAGGGGCTTCCTCCCCCTTTTCAGGTTGTTTAAAATCATAGAAACAACCATTTTCTTCTAAAACCGCTTTTACTTCTTCTTCTTTTGCCTTAGGCAACCAACCGTCAAAATAAAATGCCATTTTAGTTCTTACTATGCTGGATAATATTTTTGCCTTATCACGGTTTATAATATAGTCATCGTGAAGCATTTCCACATCCGGCTTATTAACCGCCATCTGTGACAACTGTTCTTCAAGGCTTAAAACATTCTTTTTAATTTCTTCAAGTTCTTTTTCAAATTGAACAATGTTTTCGTTAGCTTTACCAGAAACGTCATTAAAGGCTATTGGTGTAAAGTTATTAAGGCGTAATACCTCCAACACTTCATCCTTTTCTTCGTTAAGGCACACAACCGATAAATAACTTTGCTGTTCATCAGATGAAACCTTATAAACTACTGCACCGTCACTTTTTTCAATTACGGCTCTTTCCACATCCTCAACTACTGTTGCGGCAGGAACTGTACCTATAACAATGCTTGTAAACCTTGTTCCTGTCATATCAAGCGCAAGGTCATACTGTACCCAAGGTCTTAAGCCTATAATAGCAGTGTTTATTTTACTTTCTTCATTTTTTAGGCGAGTTATATCTTTGTATACACCATTCACCTCTGCCACAGTTTTTTCTATAGCATCTCTGTTTTTCAGCGTTGCTTCAAACTCGCTTTCCTTCACGGGCTTTCTAACCTTAATGAAAGGTTTTTTCCCCTTGTCGTACTTGTTCAGTGCTTCTAAAGCATTACTAGTTTCAGAAATTTTTGTATCAAGGCTATAAACTGTAACTTCATCGCCATCTTTTTCTACAAATGTTGACCAATCCTCGTCTGTAAGCTTTCCATCCTGATTATTTATCTCCACAACACCAAGGTCCATAAGACCTTTAAGTATTTTGGGTTTGTGGTCGTTAAGCCCAATGACACTAAACTTGCTTAATTCAACTGTCGCCATTTATGCCCACTACCTTTCCTATTACTGCTTTAATTGCCTCAGCCTTTTTGTCCTCTGCCGCTTGGGCTACCTCCTTACATTTGCCTTCAGCCTCGGCTATTATTTTTTCTACCTTTTGACGACTATTTTTCACTGCATCGTCAACTAGTTGTTCTTCCCTCGCTTTAGCATTTTTCTTCGCCTGGGCAAGTATCTGGGCTGATTCTGCTTTTGCTTTTGCCTTTATGGCATCACCATCGGCAATTGCTTTCGCTTTTATAGCGTCCGCTTCCTTTTCAGCCTCAACAATATTCCTGATAATTTCAAAAGCCACCTTAATCACCTCTCTTATTCTTAAGATGTTGCATATGCTAATATAGTTTTAACTATTTTAACAGCATTATTTGAACAGTTTTTGTTAAAAAAATAATTTGTCAAATAAATATCATCTTTGTTAAATATTTTAACTCAATGATAATTGACCAAAAAAAATGTAAAAAAGTTAATTTTTTTGTAGTTTACTATAAAAACATAACTAATTCCCCATTTTTACTGTATAAAAGTTATAATAAGACAAATGTAAGGATTTGTCAAGAACAAGTAATCCTTTTACTAAATATAGAACCATTTACACTACATATACCAATTTCACGTATATTAACTACTACGATTGTTATTTTTTTCACCTTAATATTGTTAATATACATTGATATAAAGGTTAATATTTCATTTTTTAAGTTGCTTTTAATAGAATACGGCCTCCTTAAACGATTAGTCTGCCCATTGTAAATAAATTTTTTATACTGTATACTAAATTTACGAGAAGAGGTGGTTATATGGTTAAAGGAAGTAAAGAGCTGATACGTGACATAAACACAACGCTTATACTGGAAACCATAATTAAAAATGCACCTATTTCCAGGGTGGATATTTCAAAAAAAACAGGGCTTACAAAGGGCACAATATCCACAATTGTTCAAAACCTTATGGATTTAGATTGGGTTATGGAAACTGGCCTTGTTGGCAATGGCATAGGGCGAAAAAGTGCTATGCTTCAGCTAAACAAAACTTGCGGATATTGCATAACCCTTGATATTGAAAAGCACCGCATTCGTCTTATGGGTACAGACATGTGCGGAAACTGCCTTGGTCTTAATACCGCACAAATAACCAATAACAGTAATGTCGAATCCGAAACTATTACCCTTATTGATAGCTTTATGTCTTCTGTATACAAGAGTACCTATGAAATAACAGGCATATCAATTGCTGTGCAGGGTGATGTTAAAAACAATATACCTGTTTTTCCTTCATCCAACAGTGACATAATCACCGACTTAGAAAAAAAACTTTCAGAAAAATACAATGCACCTGTCACTTTCCATAATAATGCACACCTTGCAGTATTGGGCGAAAACGTTTATTCTATGCGTGCAAAAAGTCTTGCCTTTATTACGGCATCTACAAACATTGGCATGGGCATTATTGCAGATAACCGTTTATTTTGCGGAAGCAATGGGCAAGCATGTCAGCTTGGAAACATGATTGTAAACTGCAATGGCACAATTAATGGCCGTATGCAACAATATGCCTCCATGGAGGCTCTTATGAATAAGCTTTCCTATTTAAAGGGACAGGCTATAGAATTTGATGACTTTGTTCTGCTTTTTAAAGCAAATGACAAAGATGCAAAACAAATTGCCGAGGATTTTATTTATTATCTTTCATTGGCAATAACAAATATAATAACACTGTATGACCCTGAAATAGTGGTTATAAACAGCCCTTTTACAATCTGTTTCAATGAAATATTTCTAAGGCTAAAACTATCCCTTGGAAATAATAAAGGCATTTTATACCGTTCTATGTTAAAAGATGAAGCTGCTCTTTATGGTGGTGCTGTTTCAAATATAACAAACTTCCTAAAAATTGATAATTTTACACCTGCACTTTGTTATTTTAAGCACATGCAAATATTGTAAAATCCATAGCTGTACATTTATCTATATATCTTATTTTATAATGCCTTATTTTCTGCATAAACCAAAAAAAGGTGATTTTTCAAAAATTTTTTTCTGAAAAATCACCTTTTTATTATCTTTCACCCATTGAGACGCTGATTTTATGTATTCAATCATCGTTCTCCTAGCTTAAGATTAGGGTTTGCATTCAAATCCAGCCCATCTCTTATGCCTTTTATATATTCATAATATGCTGCAGAACCTATCATTGCCGCATTATCCGTGCAAAGTATGGGTGACGGTATGTTTAATGAAAGACCATTCTTATCACACATTTCTTTCATATAGCCACGTAGTGCTGTGTTTGATGCAACACCACCTGCCAAGGCAACCTGTACAACACCCATATTTTTTGCCGCACGTACAGCTTTTGTAACAAGAACCTCTATTACTGCACGCTGAAAGCTTGCCGCTACATCATTCACAGCTATTTCTTCATTCATCATTTTTTGTTTGTTAATATAATTAAGCACAGCACTTTTAAGGCCACTGAAGCTGAAATCATAACTGTCCTCTTCAAGATATACTCGAGGAAAGGCAATTGCATCTGCATTTCCATCTTTCGCCGCCGCATCTATCTTTGGCCCGCCTGGATATCCCATGCCAATTGCCCTTGCAACCTTGTCATATGCCTCGCCTGCCGCATCATCTCTAGTTCTTCCTAATATTTCATACTCTCCATAATTCTTTACATGCAATAAATGAGAATGCCCTCCTGAAACCACCAAAGCAACATAAGGAGGCTTGAAATTTACATTTTCAATATAATTTGCACAAATATGTCCTTCAATATGATGCACGCCCACAAGGGGCTTATTTAGGGCATATGCAAGTGCCTTTGCCTCTGCAACCCCAACTAATAATGCCCCAACAAGCCCAGGCCCATAGGTAACACCTATAGCATCAATATCGTTAAATGTTTTTCCAGCATCTTCAAGTGCTTTGTCTATAACCCAATCTATGTTTTCTATGTGCTTTCTTGAGGCTATTTCAGGCACAACACCACCGTACAACTTGTGTAAGTCAATTTGTGATGAAATAACATTGCTAAGCACGTATCTTCCGTTTTTAACCACTGCAGCCGCTGTTTCATCACAGCTACTTTCAATCCCAAGTATAAATATATCTTTTTCTTCAGACATAATTGCCTCCTAAAGCCTCCAAAACTCAATTCAATCCTTTAGTTATTATATCTCTTATTTTATTCTTGTCAAACTTATCTTTTTTCTTTTCAAATTCAGATGTATCTATAGGCATACAAAATACCTTTTTTTCTATCATACAACTTACAGTGCCAAAACTTAAAACAGGAAAAACGAATAAAAACAACGCACAGCCCACGGCATACACATTTGATGATATAAGCATAGCTATAGCACCGATTATGTAATTATATTCAATGCGCCTGTCGTTTCCATTAATTGTTTCCTGTATACTTGAACCTATATTTACAGCAACAGGTACCATACCAACAATATCTACTATTTTTGTGATAAATATTATTGCAACTGCCACTGGTATACCAACAACCGAGTATATAAAAACAAAGATAAGCATTGCTCGCATAAGATAAATAAATAATCCTCGCTTAATAACTTTCACCAACTCTTCAGAGAAAATAGCACTGCCGATTTTCATAGTTTTAGGTTTGGATTTAAGTATTAAGTATCCTATACCAAATGAAATAAAACAAAAAGAAGAAGTAATAACCGACCATGGAATATTTTCCAATGCACGTACAATATCCATAAGCCTGAATGCAACAATAACTCCTGTAATATCGTCAAAAATAGCCCTTGAAACCGAAACTATCTCCTCTGGAAAGATAAAAGCATGTCTTAAACTTAAAATAAAGCCGCATACCACCAAACAAACCACAATGTGTATTAATTTTTTTTTATTGTCCATGTTGAAAATTCCTATCTGTTTCTTCGCATAACCAATGCCACCTGCACTACGCAAAGCACTACAATACCCATCACAATAAAGCCCGCACTTGCTGAAAGCGTCTGTTCAACGCTTAGTATCGCTGTATTAAATATACTAATTACATTTTCCTTTTGGATCTCTACTCTTTCTACCACCGGGATTAAGTTTTGTATCTGCACCCCAAAATGCTCACTTTTTGCAAGGCTAGAAATTATAGTATCCCTATAGCCTATCAGCAGTGCCCCTATACTTAAGAGCATGGCAAAAGTTCCTGCAACCAAAATTTTAACCTTATCTCTTGTGCTATAAACCGTTTGAGCTTGTGGAAGTTCTGCAATTTTTGCCATAATTGTACATTCAAACCCCTCTGGAGCAGCAATTTGTGGCATATCGCTCATTTCGTTCATCATACCGTCGTAAACCAGAAACGCCTCTTTGCATTCCTTGCAAGCAAGTATATGTTGGTTAAGCCTTTGTGCATCCTGTGATGTAATTTCACCATCCATATATTTCATCATAAGTAAATCTGCATCTTCACACCTCAAGTCAACTCACCCTCTCGCTCACAATTATATCCTTTAATATTTTTCGTCCTCTAAAAATCCTATTTTTAACCTTCGAAAGAGAAATACCTAAAATATCAGATATTTCCTGATAGCTCATGTCCTCTATGTGATAAAGGACAATGGGCACCTTATACATATCCGGCAACTTTTCTATTGCTAAAGAAAGAGCCCGCTTGCCCTCATTTCGAACATAGTTTAACTCGGGTGTATCTTTATCAGCAGGCTCATAAACCATTTCGTCTATATCAATGGAATCAGGCTTTTTCTTCCTCCTGAAATCAATTACCGTATTAGTGGCAATTTTAATAATCCATGTGGAAAACTTAAATTCTGGGCTATATCTATTCAAATTTTTATAGGTTTTAATAAAAACCTCCTGCGCAAGGTCATTGGCATCATCCAAATCATTAACCATTCGTAAAATCACCGAATATACAAGGTTTTTATACCGTTCCAAAAGTTGTTCAAACGCACCATTGTCTCCCTGCACGCAGTCCTGAACAAGCTCGTAATCCGTTTTTTCCATCATATCCCCATCTCATTTGTATAAAAATTAATACGAAACCAATGTAAAAAAGTCTGTAGTCTTTAAGGTTCAAATTCCTCTAATTTTCAAACATAATTGTTTCAGTAATTCCGTCAAACCCTAAAACAGTATTTTCAAATATGCTTTTTGCATTATCCAAAAATTCCTCTGGCTCCGAAAGGGCAGGACTGTAGTGCGTAAGCCACATTTTCTTTACATTTCCGCCTTTAGCAAGCCTTGCTGCCTCTGAAAATAGCATATGCTTATTTTCAATAGCTTTATTCAGCTTTTCATTTTCACCATACATACCTTCACAAATAAAAAGGTCACTTCCTTTAATGAAATCAACTAATTCCTCTACAGGTCTACTATCTGTGCAAAAACAAAGGGTTATCCCTGGCCTGTATTCACCCAGCACCATATTTGCCGTGTAAGTGTTTCCCCCAAATTCCACTGGAATGCCCTTTTGCAAGGCAGACCATTCTTTTTTAGGCAACCCAAATTCCTGTGCCTTCTTCACATCGAAACGCCCCTTGCGGCGTACCTCAAACTTATATGCAATGCACTTTACAGAATGCTCAACAAAAAGTGTACTTGCAGTAAAACCATTTATTTCAATCTCTTGCTGATTTTTTTCATCAACCTCAATGTACTCAATTTCGAAAGGGATATCCTGGGCAATTCTTCTAAGCCCATCAACCACGTATGCAAGGCCTTTAGGCCCTACAAGCTTTAACGGTTCTATGCGCCCAGCGTTACCAATTGCCAAAAGCATGCCTGGTAAACCTGAAATATGGTCGGCATGAAAATGCGTAAACATTATTGCATCAATAGCCTTAAATCCCCAGCCAAGGTTTTTAAGGGACACTTGCGTCCCCTCGCCGCAGTCCACTACAATAAGGCGTCCGTTAAGGCGCATTATCATGGACGAAAGAAATCTTTTAGGCATAGGCATCATGCCACCCGTACCAAGTAAAGAAACATCCAACATACAATCAATCCTTCATAATAAAATCTGTCATTTTATTCTATCATATTCTACAAAAAATATAAAGCAAAAAGGTCTGACCCATTCGTAGTCAGACCTTTTAAAACTAGGGTAGCAGGATTTGAACCTGCGGATGATGGAATCAGAATCCATTGCCTTACCGCTTGGCGATACCCCATTATAAGCACGAAACCAGATTCTTCCTCGCGGCCCTCACCTTGGCAAGGCGATGCTCTGCCACTGAGCCATTGGCACACACAGCAGATTGAAACAAAAAAAGCTATGCAGTCGAGGGGACTTGAACCCCTACCCAGAAACCCAGACTAGATCCTTAGTCTAGCGCGTATGCCAATTCCGCCACGACTGCTCAAACATTCAGCGTTAATATGATAACAAAAAAAATTAATTTCGTCAATAGAAATTTGCAGTAATTTTATGCCGTTTTCTATTTCACACCACATTTATTTTTTAAACTTTCGTACTTTTTTCAAAATTATTAACCGGTCTTACCTTCGTAAAACTATTTTTAAAGAATAATAAAACACCACACATAATAATTGTGCCACCAACTACTGTGGATAAATCTGGAACTTCACCTGCAAAAACAAAACCAAAAATTGCTGTTATAAACGGCGTAACAAACATATAATTGCTTACTGACGATGTATTTTCTGCTTTTGAAAAAGCCTTTGCCCATGCAATATAAGCCAATGCACTTGCAAACACCCCAAGTATAATTATGTATACAAACTGAATTGGAGGAGCCGTTTGAATTTCAGCATACGCCTGAGGAGCAAATATACAAAGCATTATTGTTCCAGCAAAAATGCTGTATGCCGTAACTGTAAGTGGTTTATATAGCTTTGTCATTTTTCTTTGCATAATGTTATAACAGCTAAGGGATAATGAAGCAAGTAACAGCCATATTATTCCTTCATTTATTGTAAAATTACCACCCCAAAGTGTAAGTACTATAATCCCCATAAACTCTATGCCTGTTGCAATCCACTGATAAGCAGCAAGCTTTTCCTTGTAAATCACCCTTGCCAAAAGCGCTGTTATAACAGGTGCCGTAGCAATTATTATACTGCTCGTAGCAGATGGAACCATTGCTGTGCCTCTGTTAAAGGTTAACATGTACATGAAAAATCCCGTAGCACCCGACGCAATAAACCAAGGAATATCCTTAGCCAGAGGCGGTGTAATCCGTATAAAAACAACGATGAATATTAGGAATATCGATGCAATTATATATCTTAAAAATCCAAGTGGATAAGGTGAGAAATGCTGCATTGCCAAACGAGAAAATACATATGCTAATGACCAAAATATTATAGTGGTTATAGCATATGGATGATAACTGTCCTTAATATTCATTGTGCACCTCCGATAATATTAACCTATGAAACAATTTACCATAATTACCACAAAAAGTCACTAAAGATTACCTCTTTAACGACTTTTTTGATTATACTAAATATGTATAACAGCATGAAGTTGAAACCTATGGAGTTTATTTTAATTTCTAACGCGTACAATGATATTTGCCTCCAATATTTCTTGAACTAAACTCTATATAAAAAAGCTATGTATTGATTGTATATCAATACATAGCTTAACCAACTAGGGTAGCAGGATTTGAACCTGCGGATGATGGAATCAGAATCCATTGCCTTACCGCTTGGCGATACCCCATCAAATTTATCTAATGAGCTAAAAACTGGGCTAGCTGGATTTGAACCAGCGAATGCAGGAGTCAAAGTCCTGTGCCTTACCGCTTGGCGATAGCCCATTAAATAAACAAATACATAAACAAAAAAAGCGCGAAACGAGATTCGAACTCGCGGCCCTCGCCTTGGCAAGGCGATGCTCTACCACTGAGCCATTCGCGCATAAAAGTGGTGCAGTCGAGGGGACTTGAACCCCTACCCAGAAACCCGGACTAGATCCTTAGTCTAGCGCGTATGCCAATTCCGCCACGACTGCGTATTAAATTAAAAAATGAGTCACTCGGGGCTCGAACCCGAGACACCTGGATTAAAAGTCCAGTGCTCTACCAACTGAGCTAGTGACCCATAAAATATGGGGTGGATAATGGGATTCGAACCCACGGCCTCCAGAGCCACAATCTGGCGCGCTAACCAACTGCGCTATACCCACCATATGTTGGTTCAAATCATTATTTAAAACTCGGGGTGACAGGATTTGAACCTGCGACCTCCTGATCCCAAATCAGGCGCGCTAGCCAAGCTACGCTACACCCCGGAAGGTTGAATCTGGCAACCACCTACTTTCCCAGGCAGTCTCCCACCAAGTATCATCGGCCGTTCATGTCTTAACCATCGTGTTCGGCATGGGAACGGGTGTCTCCCATGAACGCATCATCACCAGAAATTT
>JBFWMT010000050.1:0-18789 GCA_050251415.1 Anaerotignaceae bacterium
AAGATTAAGGAAAACCCTGAAAACGAACATTTGAAGAGACAAATGACACTGCTTGACCGTGCACAAATTACAACTATAGACTCTTTTTGCCTTAGAGTGGTTAAAGAAAATTATATGTACATTAACATAGACCCGGCCTTTAGAACAGCAGACGAAAAGGAATGCGACCTTATTAAAAGCCAAATACTTGAAGATTTGTTTGAAGAAAAATATGCGGAAGAGAACAATGAAGACTTTTTAGGTTTAGTGGAAAGCTTTAGCGAAGACACTGGAGATGTGAACTTAAAAAGTCTTATTTTAAAAGTTTATAACTTTGTTCAAAGCAATCCATTTCCAGAACAATGGTTGTTGATGGCCTCGGAAAATTTTAACATAAATCCAAACACAAGCATTGAGGATACATCATGGGGAGCTTTTATTAAAAGGGACACCTTATTTATCTTGCATCAACTAAAAGTAAAAACAGAAAATGCAATTGATATTGCTATGGGTTTTGAGGGGCCTGCTAACTATGAACCAGCATTAAGCTCTGATTTAAGCAGTATCAATTTTCTTATAAGATGTTTAGAGCAGGACATGGCAAAATTCAGCAGTGTTCTTATGGAAATGGAGTTTGAAAAGCTGGGACGAAAAGGCAAGGGCGACAGCGAAATATTGGTGCAGATGGTTAAAGATTTGCGTGAACAAGTTAAAAAGGGAATTGCAGACATTCAAAATAGATATTTTTTTGGTACATCCAAAAATATGGTGGAAGATGTGGCAAGGCTATATCCAACGGCAAAGGCATTGACAGAGATTGTTAAACGGTTTGGAGAGGAATTTAAAAAGACCAAGCGGGACAAGCTTTTGGTGGACTACAATGACATGGAGCATTATGCCTTAAACATACTTCTTGAAGAAGGCAGTACAATAGAAAAGCCTGTGCCAAGCGCTGTTGCACTAAATATGCAGAAGCATTTTTTTGAGGTGCTTACAGACGAATATCAGGACAGTAATTTAGTTCAGGAAATGTTACTTTGTGCTATATCGGGACATGGCAAAGACCAGAAAAATAGGTTTATGGTTGGAGATGTGAAGCAGAGTATTTACCGTTTTAGACAAGCAGAGCCTGGAATATTTATGGAGAAATATGATACTTACAAGGATAGCGGGGACGAAGTTCGGATTGACCTTTATAAGAATTTTAGAAGCCGTGAAAATATTTTGGAAGGTATAAATTTTTTATTTTGTCAACTGATGAGCCCGAACCTTGGAGATTTGGTTTATGATGATAAAACGGCATTATATCCAGGGGCAGAGTTTCCGGTTTTTAAAGAGGAAGAAGAGCAAAAGGCAGTAGAAATTGATATTATAAACCTTAAAGCGGATGACGAAAATTTTGAAAGTGACGAAGAGGAAGATATGGCGGCAGCAGAGGTGGAGATGACTTTTGTTGCAAAACGAATTACAGAACTTGTGGACAGCGGCTTTAAGGTGCTTGGAGAGGATGGGAAGTACAGAAAAATTTGCTACAGAGATATAGTTATATTATTTAGAGCAACAAAAAACTGGAGCAATGCGGCATCAGAAGCTTTGGAGAAAGCGGGAATACCTGTTTTTGCCCAAACAGAAAGCAAATATTTTGCCAATACCGAAATTTCTGTTATACTTAGCATATTAAAGATTGTGGATAACAGCAGGCAGGATATACCGTTGATGGCGGCACTAAAATCGCCTATATATAAAATAACAGACGATGAATTGGTGAGGATAAAAATTTTTGGCGGTAAGTGCGAATTTTACGATAATGTGGTATGTTATGCAGAAAAAGAAGATGAAACAGCGAAAAAGCTTATAAAATTCATAAATGATATTGATAGATGGAAGAAAGCATGTGCTTTTACACCTGTTAACAGATTGTTGTGGACAATTTACAGCGAAACGGGATATTTCGATTATATTGGAGTAAAAGTCAGTGGTAAAATAAGGCAAGCAAACTTAAGGCTACTTGCGGAAAAAGCTGAAATGCTGGAAAAAAGCAACTTTAAAGGATTGTTTAACTTCATAAGATATATTGAAAAGTTAGAACAGACAAGCAGTGACACATCTGAAGCCACAATTCTTGGTGAAAACGAGGATTTGGTAAGAATTATGACGATACATAAAAGCAAGGGTCTAGAATTTCCTGTTGTGTTTGTGTGCGGAACGGGAAAGCAATTTAACCAGAATGACTTGAATAAATCTGTGCTTATGCACCAACGCTTGGGTATGGGTATGGAATACATTGATTACGAAAACAGGGTTAAATATAACACCATTTCCAGAACTGTTATGAGGGAAAATATTAAGCGCGAAAATTTATCGGAGGAAATGCGTGTATTATATGTTGCACTTACCCGTGCAAAGGAAAAACTGATACTTACAGGTGGAGTTAGAGACATGGACAAAATGGCAGTTAAGTGGGGGGCTAACTTTAGAAACAAGGAAACGCTGCTTTCTGTTTACGACCTTCAAAAAAGCCTTACATATATAGATTGGATTGGAGCCGCTATTGTACGCCACAGAGATGGGGAAATTCTTTTAGACAAAGCAGGAATAACATCAATGGATAACGGAAGCGGACTATTCAACCATAAGTCGGTTTGGAATGTTAATATAATAAACCGAAATGAAGTTGTTAATTGGATTAACCATAATTGTGAGAAAGTTAAAAATGAAGATGAAGATGAGAGTAGGGAAAAAATTGAAATTGACAGCAATAAGTTGGAGCAATATCTAACATTTAACTACCAGTACGAAAATCTTACTAAACTGCCTGCGAATGTGTCTGTATCTGAAATCAAGAGAAACCATTTGCCTCCTATTGAAGGTGTTATAGAAAGCTATCCACCGAAAACTGACTACAGGCGACCAAAGCAGTTTATTGATAAAAAAGCTTTGGATGGTTCACAAAAAGGTACTGCAATACACAATTTTATGGAGCACATGGATTTAAGAAAAGCATATACCTTGGAAGAAATATTCCAAGAAATTGAAGCATTAAAGAATAAAAATCTGCTGACCAAGGAAGAAGCAGAAGTAATAAACAAGGAAAAGATACTTAAATTTGTTACCAGTGAGATAGGGCAGAGGCTTAGAAAAGCAGATGAAGTTTATAAAGAAGAATCATTTGCGATGGAGCTTACCCCATATGAAATTTATGGTAAGGCTGAGTACAGAGATGTTAGCGAAGGAATACTGATACACGGCATAATTGACTGCTTTTTTACCGAGGGAGAAAATGTTATATTATATGACTACAAAACAGACTATGTTTCAGATGGAATGGGTCAGGAACTTTTGGAAAAATATAAAATACAAATGGAAATATATAAAAGAGCCATTGAGCGTATAACAGGTAAAAGAGTTTCTGAAACATTTATCTACTCATTTTATTTAGATAAGGTCATTGTAGTGGGTAATTAAGAATTAATTAAGAGATAGTGTGTGTGTTTTGTAAAATTAATGCGTTATTATAGTGGTGAATAAGTGTTAATGCAATTTACGGGAGGATTATAATATGTTTAATATTTTAGTATGCGATGATGATAAGTCTATTGTGGATGCTATTGAAATTTACCTTGCACAGGAGAAATATAATGTGATTAAGGCATATGACGGTTTTGAAGCATTAAAGGTACTGGAGGAAAATGAAGTGCATCTTATACTTATGGATGTTATGATGCCACGCATGGACGGACTTAAAGCTACAATAAAAATAAGGGGAACACAGAACATACCTATAATTATGCTTTCGGCAAAAAGTGAAGACACAGACAAAATACTTGGGCTTAATTTTGGTGCGGACGATTATATTTCAAAGCCATTTAACCCACTGGAGCTTATGGCAAGAATTAAATCACAAATGCGCAGGTATACATCCCTTGGAAGTATTGCTGAAAAAAGCAACACAATAAAGATTGGTGATTTAGAGCTGGATAAGGATGCAAAAGAGGTTAAAGTTGCCAATGAGCAGGTAAAGCTTACGGCCACCGAATATGGAATATTGCTGTTGCTTATGGAAAATGCCGGAAAAGTCTTCTCTATAGATGAAATATATGAAAAGGTTTGGAATGAGCTTTCATTTGCTCCTGAAAATACTGTTTCAGTACATATAAGACGTATTAGGGAAAAAATTGAGATTAACCCTAAAGAGCCGAAATATTTAAAGGTGGTGTGGGGAATTGGATATAAAATTGAAAAATTCTAGAACGTTTTCAGCAGGGGCGAAAGCAACTACAGTGGGGTTTATTTTATTTTTTGTGATAGTGTTTATTGTTGGCATAATGGGCATTGTATGGTCTACGGACAGCTTTAGCTATGGCTATGGGGTTATGTCGGGTGTTGAATTTCAGTCTTTTACAGAAACGAGAGGGTTTAGTAACAAATTCATAAACCTGATAGATGAGGCTGTAGACGTAAATCTTTTATACAAAAGTGAGGGGAATATACGTGAGGGGCGTGCTGTTAACGAGGAGGAAATGCTTCGTGATTTTAAAAGCTATTATGGAATAGCCGATGGAATTATAACCTCCAGCACAACTATTAATGATGATTATACCGTAGAAATAGTTACAGATCAAATACCAGAAGAACTGATGGATAATTTTTATGAGTACTCTGATTTGGTAAGCAGTAAGCTTAGGGGATACAGAAGTATCTACATACAAAGCCAGCTAGATAAATACATCTACATAAAAAAGGATTTGGATAGTTATAAAAATTTCTACTACTATATTGAAAACTCAAAAGGCAGTCGTGTTGCAAGCAATGTAGATAAGGATATAATTAAAGGGATTAACCAATATATCATACTTGATGGAGAGTTTTTATCGGATAAAATGAAAGCTTATACCGGATACACAAACGATATTATTTCCGAAGGCAATTATATACTATATGCGGGCATTCCCAACGAATTTTTGCAAGGAGATAGTTTTTACGAAGATGAAACGAAGTTTGCAATAAAAAAAGATGCATTTCCATTTTTTGTTATTGCATGTATTGGTTCTGTTTTTTTTGTGGTAGTCCTTACCATGTACCTTATGCGAATTGCGGGGCAGAAGTGCAGTGGAGGAAAAGTTACACTTAGCTCTGTAGACAAAATATATAACGATATACATATTATTGTTGTTCTTATTGTTGTAGTACTATCGTTTATGATGTTTTCGTTTCTAAGTGTGGCTTTATTTAATAAATATGAAACCGTGTGGTATTTTGGCTGGGGTGCGGCGCTTATGGCATTAGCTGTTGCTGAAACAATCATAGTTCTAAGTTTTCTATGCTCCATGTCACGTCAATTCAAAGCTGGAAGGTTACTAAGCAATACCCTTATAGCTGCAATTTGCAGAAAGATTGGGGAAACCTTAAGTGGAAAGAGCCTTACGGGGTGGGTTGTGGCATTATTTTGTTTATACACCATGATATGTGCGGTGCTTTTTTGTTTTAGTAAAAATGACACAAGGGCTACTTTTTTGTTAATAATGTTTGTTTTTGTTGCAATCATGGTGGTTGTTAAAAATATGGAATCTCTTACACGTATTATGCGTGCTGCAAAGCTTGCTTCAAAAGGGGAATATAAAAACATTGATACCAGAAGGGTAACATCTACTTTCTCAGCTTTTGCAACTGATATTAACAACATTCAGTCGGGGCTTAAAACATCAATTGCGGAGGCAGTTAAGGGTGAACGAATGAAAGCTGACCTTATTACAAATGTGTCACATGACCTTAAAACTCCCCTTACATCAATAATTTCCTATGCTGGGTTATTGGACAGGGAAACCCTTAACAACGAAGTTGCAGAGGGATATGTAGATGTTTTGGTGGAAAAAAGCCAAAGGCTTAAACAATTAATTGAAGATTTAATTGAGGCAAGCAAGGCATCCAGCGGAAATTTGTCGGTAGAAAAAACAAAGATAAATCTTAAGGAATTGTTGATGCAGGCATGTGGAGAGTTTGAAGAAAGGGCAGAAGCTGCAAAGCTGGAATTTAGAATAGTAGCGAATAATGAAGTTGCTATTGATGCCGATGGAAAGCACATGTGGCGTATATATGAGAATCTACTTTCTAATGTAATTAAATACGCTATGCCAAATTCAAGGGTATACATTGACATAAGTAAAAAAGGGAACTATGGAAGCATGACCATGAAAAACACATCTCAAAATGAAATAGAAGTAAATGCGGAAAATTTAGCAGAAAGATTTATACGTGGGGATTCTTCACGTACAACAGAGGGCTCAGGGCTTGGATTATCAATTGCAAAAAGCCTCGTTCTACTACAGGATGGAAAGTTTGCAATTAATGTAGATGGTGATATGTTTAAAGTAACTGTTGAAATGCCCTTATGGCACGAAAATGATATAGAGGCGGATATAATAGAAGAAGAAAAAAAAGAAGAAGAGTAAGGGAAAGCCACAATGGTATGAAAAAAGTACCATTGTGGCTTTTCATGTTTTTTGCGTATATGCTTTTATTTTTGCGGTGGGTGTGTTAGAATTAAAAACTGTAGGAAAAGTAGGGGGAGTGTAACAAAGGGAGAGGTTGCAATGATTAAGGATTTAAAAGCTTTTATAAAATGGATTGCCATAGCGGTTATTGTTGGAGTGGTGGTAGGAGTAGTTGGGGTGCTTTTTCACTTTAGCATAGATTACGTTACGGAATTTAGGCAAGCAAACACATGGGTATTATTTTTGTTACCTATTGGGGGTATATTTATTGCATGGCTGTACAAGGCAATGGCGGCGGAAAATGACAGGGGGACAAATTTTGTTCTTGTTTCCATTCGGTCGGAAGAAAACATTCCCATAAAGACAGGACCACTTATTTTTATAAGTACAGTTATAACACACTTTGTTGGTGGCTCTGCTGGAAAAGAGGGGGCGGCACTGCAATTGGGCAGCAGTATTTCCAACAAAATAGGCGAGGTTATGAAGCTTGATGGAAATGACATGCATACCATGTCTATGTGTGGTATGAGTGCGGCATTTGCGGCACTTTTTGGTACGCCAGTAACAGCAGCAGTGTTTTCGCTAGAAGTTGTAAGCATTGGTATTATGCACTATTCCGCCTTAGTGCCGTGTATACTTGCAGCGGTAACAGGTAGTTTAGTTGCGGCAGGATTTGGTGTTGCGCCAGAAAAATTTGTTTTAAGTGGTATACCAACCATAGGGGCTTTATCTATAGGTAAGGTTATTGTGCTTTCTGTACTTTGCGCATTCATAAGCATTTTGTTTTGTTTTATAATGAAAAAGGTACACCACGGTTATGATAAATACATTAAAAGTAGATATACAAAGGGTTTTGTGGGTGGCTTAATTGTGCTAGTGCTTACCCTTATTATAGGCAATGGTGACTATAACGGTGGTGGTATGAACATAGTGGAGCATGCAATTGACGGAAAAGTTTTTATTGGGGCATTTTTGCTTAAAATAATATTTACGGCATTCTCACTTGGTGCGGGCTTTAAAGGCGGAGAGATTGTACCGTCGTTTTTTACAGGGGCAACTTTTGGAAATGCCGTGGCAAAAATCGTCGGACTTAATCCATCTTTTGGGGCGGGTATAGGTATGATTGCAGTATTTTGTGGTGTTACAAACTGCCCTGTTTCATCTCTTATTTTAAGTGTAGAAATGTTTGGTGCAGAGGAGTTATTATTTTTTGCCATTGTGTGCGGCGTAAGCTACATGCTTAGTGGTTATACAGGGTTGTATAGTGAGCAAAAAATTGTTTATTCTAAAACAAGAACAGAATTTATTGACAAAAAAGCTTGCTGATGCAAATTATACATTTTGAATTAAATGAATAAAACCATACATATTTCAAGATAATTATTGAATTTTATTGAATAATAACGTATAATAATGAAGTTAAATACAAACAAACATTAAAAAGGAGCGATAATAAATGAAAATATATTCAAAGATTATGACAGCCATTGTTGTTGGAACAATGGTATTTGCTACAGGCTGTTCAAGTGCTAAACCGGCAGAAACAGCACAACCAGCACAAACCGAAGAAAAAGGTGCAGAGGCCACTGCTAAGGAAGAGCTTGTTATGGCAACAAATGCGGCATTCCCTCCATATGAATTTTATGAGGACAGCAAAATTGTGGGTATTGATGCTGAAATAGCAGCTGCAATTGCTGAAAAACTTGGAATGGAACTTGTTATTGAGGATATGGAATTTGGCTCAATTATCACAGCCGTAAAGGGTGGCAAGGCTGATATGGGTATGGCAGGAATGACAGTTAATGAGGAGAGACTTGTTAATGTTGATTTTTCTGACACATATGCAACGGGTTATCAGGTAGTTATTGTTAAGACAGGTTCTGATATTAAATCCCCTGATGATTTAGCTGATAAATCCATTGGTGTGCAGGAAAGCACAACAGGCGACATCTATATAAGTGATGACTACCCAGATGCTGACGTTCAGCGTTACAAAAAAGGTACAGAAGCAGTTCAGGCACTTAGTCAAGGTAAGGTTGATGCAGTTGTAATTGACAGAGAACCAGCAAAAGTATTTGTAGAGGAAAATGAGGGGCTTGAAATTCTTCCAACAGAATATGTTGTAGAGGAATATGCTATTGCATTAGCGAAGGGAAATACTGAATTACTTGAAAAAATAAACAAAGCGTTAGAAGAGCTTGAAGCAGATGGAACAGTTCAAGCTATACTTGATAAATACATCAGTGCTGAATAAGATTGAGAAAAATGAGAGGGAATTTAATAATTCCCTCTTTTTTAAAGATTCGATTGGGGTTTTGAAAGGAATTTATAACTGTGGATAATTTTAAGTTAAGGTTTTATAATAATTTCATAGTAGATGACAGGTGGCGTTATATTACCGATGGATTGTGGGTTACTATAAGAGTAACTTTTTTTGCCGCACTTATTGGTATTGCTATTGGATTTTTTGTTGCTATTATTCGTTCTACTTACGACAAAACAGGTAGGCTTAGACTACCTGATTTTATTTGCAAGGTGTATCTTACTATAATAAGAGGAACGCCTGTGGTTGTTCAGTTGCTTATTATTTATTTTGTTGTTTTTGCTGCATTTAATGTTGACAAGGTGATTGTGGCAATCGTTGCGTTTGGTTTAAACAGCGGCGCTTATGTGGCAGAAATAGTTCGTTCTGGCATTATGAGCATCGATGAGGGTCAGTTTGAGGCGGGGAGAAGCCTTGGATTTAACTATGTACAAACTATGGTATACATTATTGTTCCCCAAGCCTTTAAAAATATATTGCCTGCCCTTGCAAATGAATTTATTGTTCTTCTGAAAGAAACCTCGGTTGCAGGATATATTGCGTTGCAGGATTTAACAAAGGCGGGCGATATTATAATAGGACGCACCTTTGATGCATTCATGCCACTTATTACAGTTGCCATTATTTATTTGATTATGGTAATGGGGATGACTGCTGGAGTAACAAGGCTTGAAAGGAGGTTGAGAAACAGTGACCACTGATAGCACTTTAATTAAAGTTATTGACCTTGAAAAGCATTTTGCTGGCGGAAAAGTAAAAGCACTGGATGGAATTTCAACAGAAATTCAAAAAGGCGAGGTTGTTGTTGTTATTGGACCATCTGGTTCAGGAAAATCTACGTTTTTACGTTGCCTGAACCTTTTAGAGATACCAACTGGCGGGAGTATTTTATTTGAAAACGAGGACTTGACAGACAAGAATGTTGATATAAATAGGCATAGACAAAAAATGGGTATGGTGTTTCAGCACTTTAATCTTTTTCCACACATGACGATACTTAGAAATATGACCATTGGCCCAATAAAATTACAGGGGAAAACGCAAGAGGAAGCGGAAAAGTTTGCTATGACTTTGCTTGAAAGAGTTGGACTTGACCATAGGGCGGAGGCGTATCCTTCACAGCTTAGTGGCGGGCAGAAACAGCGAGTTGCTATTGTGCGTGCCCTTTGTATGAAGCCGGAGGTTATGCTATTTGATGAACCAACCAGTGCCCTTGACCCAGAAATGGTTGGGGAAGTTTTAGATGTTATGAAAACCCTTGCCCGTGAAAGCATGACCATGGTTGTGGTTACACACGAAATGGGGTTTGCTCGAGAGGTTGCAAGTAGAGTTATATTTGTAGACGGAGGGAAAATTGTGGAGGAAGGAACTCCCGAAGAAATTTTCTCTAACCCCAAAAGTGACAGATTGAAAAGTTTTTTGGCAAAAGTGCTATAGAATAAATAAAGGGATTTTACCTATTATATTTGGTAAATCCCTTTTTAATTTATAGAAATTGCGATCATTATGTATATATTTGTTGGACAATAAAAGTGTAGTTTAATATATTTCCCAGGAAATGCCATATATGAATTGGCAAAAATAGTATTGTTTTATGTAAAAATGAAATACTATTTGCGGGGTGATTTAATGAAAAAAATTATTATTATACTTATGGCAATTTTATTTACTAATACTGTATGTGTGCGTGCAGAGGACATGAAGATTGGGGCAATAGGCGCTGTATTAATTGATGCTGATACTAAAAGAGTGCTTTGGGAAAGAAAAAGTGACGTACCTATGGCAGTTGCAAGTACAACTAAAATTATGACTGCAATTTTAGCAATTGAAAGCCAAAGGCTTGATGAAACTGCCGTTGTAACAAGCAAGGCGGCATCATCACCAGAGGTTAAGCTTGGATTGCGAAGTGGTGAGGAATACAAGCTTGGCGATTTGTTGTATCCTCTCATGCTGCAGAGCAGTAATGATGCGGCAATTGTAATTGCAGAGCATTTGGGTGGGAGCGTTGATGGTTTTGCCCAGATGATGAATGATAAAGCGGAAGAACTTGGGGCAAAAAATACAAAATTTGTTACACCTAATGGCTTGGATGAAGACGACAACCATTCAACGGCATATGATATGGCATTAATTACTGCATATGCCCTAAACAATGAAAATTTTGTTAAGCTTATCAATACAAAAGAATATTCTTTTAACTGCGTTAACAAAAGCCGAAATTTTACTGCATATAACAAAAATAGGCTTTTAAATGAATATGATGGAGCAATTGGCGTTAAAACAGGATTTACAGGAAAGGCTGGTCAATGCTTTGTTGGTGCGGCAGAAAGGGACGGAGTACGACTAATTTCTGTAGTTCTGGGCAGTGGATGGGGATCGGCTGGCAAGCAACAGAAATGGCTTGATACCAAACGGTTGCTAAACTATGGTTTTGGAAATTACCATATGAAACAGATTATTTCGAATGGGACAGAGGTTGGAACGGTAAAAATTCTTCATTCAAAAGAAGGAGAAGTTATGGCACAGACATGTGAGGATGGATTTGCCATGCTTAATGATGAGGAAAAGAGTAGTTTAAAAACAAGTGCAAGGCTAATTGAATGTGTTGAGGCACCAGTGAAAAAAGGGCAGGTATTAGGGGAGATAACAGTTAGAACATCCACAGGTGAGGTGCTTTTTATAAGCGAATTAACTGCAAAAGAGGATGTTTTGCGCCATGATTTAAGAACTTCTGCTAAAAAAACAATAAACCTCTGGCTAAATTCTTAATTTAAATGTATACTGTAAGTTAATAGGAAATAAATGTTATAGATATAGCAGGGGGAAAAAGAATGGAAGTAAGACTTCAAAAATATTTGGCAGATGCAGGCGTTGCTTCAAGAAGAAGGGCAGAAGAACTTATACTTGAGGGCAAGGTGTCTGTTAACGGAGTGGTTATTACTGAGCTTGGTACTAAAGTAGATGATAAAGTAGATTCTGTTTTTTATAACGGAAAGCGTGTAATGAACAACGAGCGAATGGTATACATTATGCTCCACAAGCCAGAAGGTTTTGTTACAACGGTTAAAGACCAGTTTGACAGACCTACAGTTATGGATTTACTAAAGGGCATAAGCGAAAGAATTGTGCCAGTGGGACGACTGGATTATGATACATCTGGACTATTATTGTTAACAAACGACGGTGAATTGACGTACAAGCTTACGCATCCTAAGCATTTGGTTGAAAAAACATATATGGCAAAGCTTTTTGGCAGACCTGACCAGAACGCCTTAAACCAGTTTAAGTGGGGCGTAAACATTGAGGGCAGAAGAACAGAACCTGCACGCCTTGAAATTGTTGAAGATTTGGGCAAATATACCATGTGCAAGATAACCATTACTGAAGGCAAAAACCGTCAGGTAAGAAAGATGTGTGATGCAGTTAAGCATCCTGTAGCTACGCTTAAAAGAGTTGCAACAGGTGAACTTGAACTTGGTGATTTACCTAAGGGCAAGTACAGACTTCTTACTGATAAAGAAGTTAAGTACCTTAAATCTTTATAAAAGACATTTGGGGAGCAGAGATTTTTCTGCTTCCTTTTATTTGTGATTATGTAAGATTTTGTTTATATATATGGATACTAAGTGTTGGTATATTAGTTTAAGTTGTGGTATAATATTAATTTGATGGGTATGATACGGATTATTGAGGGGTTTTGCATATGATAAGACTTTATTTAATTAGACACGGAGAAACTGAGTGGAACAAGGCAAGGCGTTTTCAAGGTTGGACAGACATAGAACTATCGGCTGAGGGCGAGGAGCAAGCAAGACTTTTGGGTGAACGATTTAAAAAAATAAATATAGATGAAATTTATGCTTCTCCACTTAAAAGAGCTGTTGCAACTGCAATGCCTATTTCAAACATACACGGTATTGAGGTTGTAACAAAAGAAAACTTTAAAGAGATTAATTTTGGTGATTGGGAAGGCATGACTGCTCCTGAAATATCTGCAAAGTATGGCAAGGACTTTGATGATTTCATTATTGCACCTGAAAAGGGAATATTCCCAGGAGAATATTCTTTTGACAAAGTAACAAACAGAATTAAAACAGGCCTTGATGAAGTGCTTACAGGGAAAGACGACAAACATATTGTTATTGTTTCCCACGGTGGCATTATAAGGCTGATGATTAAGTATTTGATGGGATTTGATGGCGAATGGTATAACAAAACATGGATTGACAACACCTCTATTTCGCTAATTGAAATAAGAAAACATGGTCCACTTATGAGAGTGTTAAATGACAGTTCTCATTTGGACAACGGAATTTTATAAAAGGTGATTGTATGAGCAAAATAATTGTAATTGGCGGCGGTGCTGCGGGCATGTTTGCGGCAGGTAGAGCAGCTGAAAACGGACACGAAGTACATATTTACGAAAAGAACAACAAGCTGGGCAAAAAAATATACATTACTGGCAAGGGGCGTTGTAACATTACAAATGATAGTGATGTTGACAACTTTTTAAACAATACCCCTGGCAATCCATATTTTTTATACAGTGCGTTTTATTCCTTTGACAGCCAAAAGACTATTGAATTTTTTAACTCGCTGGGAGTAAAAACAAAAGTGGAAAGAGGAAACAGGGTTTTTCCAGTGAGTGACAAGGCAAGTGATGTTGTTTCTGCCCTTGAGGGATACCTGGGAAAAATGAAGGTAAAGCTTCATTTAGAAACACCAGTTAAAAGCCTTATAGTTGAAGGTGCAATTGTTAAAGGGATTGTTTCAAGCCGTGGTGAAAAAATTATGGCGGACGGGGTTATAGTTACAACGGGCGGGCTTTCATATCCTGGCACCGGTTCTACAGGCGATGGATACACCTTTGCCAAGAACTGCGGACATCATGTTACCCCCCTTTACCCATCATTAGTGCCATTGCGTGCAAAGGAAAAATGGTGTGCAGATTTAATGGGTCTTAGCCTTAAAAACATAAAAATTGTTATTAAAAACAACAAAGGCAAAGAAATTTACGAAGATTTCGGAGAAATGCTTTTTACTCATTATGGTGTAAGCGGACCTGTTATACTTAGTGCAAGCCGTCATCTTTTAGGAAAGTTTGGTGATGGGGCTATGCTTAACATAGACCTTAAACCAGCACTGGATTACAAGGAGTTGGATAACAGAATTCTTCGTGATTTTGAAAAATATATCAACAAAAATTTTGCAAATGCACTGGATGATTTACTTCCACAGAAAATGATACCCATAATTATTGAGCTTAGCGGTATTGCAAAGGACAAAAAGGTGCATGATATTACAAAAGAAGAAAGAAAAGCTTTGGTTGAGTTATTAAAGGCTTTACCACTTAGCATAATAGGTACTTCAGGATACAATGAAGCTGTTGTAACAAGCGGTGGTATTGATGTGGATGAAATAAACCCTAGCACAATGGAAAGCAAATTAGTCAAAAATCTCTATTTTGCAGGAGAGGTTTTGGATTTAGATGCTTATACAGGTGGATTTAACTTGCAGATTGCATTTTCAACAGGATATGTGGCTGGAAGCAATATATGTACGGAGGAAAAGTAAATGACTATTTGTATAAGAGGAGCAGTAACTGCAGAAAATACCAAGGATGATATTTTGGCAAAAACAAAAGAGCTGCTTTTAGAAATTATTAAAGAAAATAAGCTTGAAATAGATGATATTACAGCCGTGTTTTTTACATCAACAAAGGATTTGGACAAGGTTTATCCTGCTGTTAGTGCAAGGAATATTGGCATTACTGATGCAGCACTTATGTGTTTTCAAGAAATGTATGTTGAGGGAAGTATGGAAAAGTGCATTAGAGTTACGGTGATGGTGGAAAGTGACAAAAAACAAAAAAATGCTAAGCATGTATTTTTAGGAGAGGCACAAAAGCTTAGGCCTGACCTTAAACGATAAAACGGGGGAGTTGCAATGGAAAACTTTGCAATAGCAATAGACGGACCTGCGGGAAGCGGAAAAAGTACGGTTGCTAAAATAATTGCTGAAGAATTGGGCATAATATATGTAGATACAGGGGCTATGTATAGGGCGGTTGCACTTTTTTGTATAAGAAATGGTGTGGATACAACAGACGAAGTGGCTGTAAATATGCTTTTGCCTAAAATAAAAATTAGAATTGTACTTGAATATGGCGTACAGAAAATATTTCTTGAGGACGAAGATGTTAGCGGGAAAATAAGGACTCAGGAGGTTGGTCAAGGTGCTTCTGATGTGGGACTTATACTTGCAGTAAGGGAAAAGCTGGTGGAAATTCAGCGTGACCTTGCCAAAGGAACATCTGTAATAATGGATGGTAGAGACATAGGCACGAATGTTTTGACAAATGCTCAAGTGAAAATTTATCTTAACGCAAGCGTTGAGGAAAGAGCGAAGCGTCGGCTTGGGGAACTTGAGGGCAATGGAATTAAAGCTGACATTGATGAAGTTAGAAAGCAAATACTTTTTAGAGACAAAAATGATATGACAAGAGAGCACAATCCTTTGAAAAAAGCCGATGATGCTATAGAGTTGGATACAACTAACATGGATATTAATCAAGTTGTGACCGAAATTATAAAAATTAAAGAAGAAAAGCTGTTGGAGGCTTGAAGATGGAAATAACAGTTGCAAAATCTGCTGGGTTTTGCTTTGGTGTTAATAGGGCAATGGAGGCGGTTTACGCTGCAATTGGAACTGGAACACTTTATACCTATGGTCCTATTATACACAACAAAACAGTAACGGATAATTTGGCAAAGCAGGGTGTAAAAAGCATTGACAATCTTGATGGAATTGATGAGGGCACTATCGTAATTCGTTCTCATGGTGTAGGAGAGGCTGTATACACGGCAATAGAAAAAAAAGGATTAGTTATAATAGATGGAACATGCCCATTTGTAAAAAAAATTCACAACATTGTGTATAAGGATTACCAAGAGGGAAGTAAAATAATAATTGTTGGCAGCAGAATACACCCTGAAGTTATGGGTATAAATGGTTGGTGCAACAATGACGCGATTATAATTGAGAGTGTTGAAGAGGTTAATAATTTAGAACTAAAACAAAATAATAATTATTCAGTAGTTGTACAAACTACATTCAGAAGAAATAAATTTGATAATATAACAGATGCACTTCGTGAAAAAAAAATTGATGCTAAAATATACAATACTATCTGCTCTGCAACGGACGAGCGCCAAAAAGAAGCAATAGAAATATCCAAAAAAATGGATAAAATGATAGTAATAGGCGACAAAAATAGTTCAAATACACAAAAATTGTACGAAATTTGCAAAAAAAATTGCTATAATACGTATAATGTTGAAAGTTTTGAAGATTTGGTGTTGAATATTTTTAACAGAAATGATAAAATTGGTATAACTGCTGGTGCGTCAACACCATCGGCAATAATAAAGGAGGTAATTAGTATTATGAGCGGTATTCAAAATGATGTAGTAGAAAAAATCGAAGGGGAAGAGGAACTGACTTTTCAGCAGATGCTTGATGAGTCTTTAGTGACTTTACATACAGGTGATGTGGTTAAGGGAACTGTAATTCAGATTTCTAATGAAGAAGTTTCTGTTAACCTTGGTTACAAATCGGATGGTGTTATCCCTAGGGGAGAATACAGCAGTGATGCAACCGTTGTGCCAAGCAAGGAAGTTAGCCTTGGTGACGAAATTGAGGTTTTTGTTGTACGTGTAAACGACGGTGATGGTAATGTGCTTCTTTCAAAGAAACGTATTGAGTCTATGAAAGGTATGGACGATTTACAGAAAGCTTTTGATGATAAGATAGCTGTTGAAGGGAAGGTAACTGAGGTTGTTAAGGGCGGTATAATTGCTGTTGTTAACGGTGTTAGAGTATTTATTCCTTCTTCACAGGTTTCTAACAGATTTGTTGAAGACCTTAGTGTGTACAAGGGTCAGACAATCAACTTCAATATTATTGAGCTTGATAGAACAAAACGTCGTATTATTGGTGGACGTAAGGCTCTTATTGAGAAAGAAAACTCAGCTAAGAAAGAAGCATTGTTTGCTACTATTGAAGCAGGCAAGAAGGTTACAGGTACTGTAAGCAGACTTACTGACTTTGGTGCGTTTGTTAACCTTGGCGGAATTGATGGTCTTATCCACATTTCTGAAATGAGCTGGGGTCGTATTACAAACCCAAGAGAAGTGCTTAAAGAAGGCGACAAAGTTGAGGTTGTTGTTCTTGAAGCTGACAAGGAAAAGGGCAAGATTTCTCTTTCACTTAAAGATGTGTCCTCAAATCCATGGGCAGGAGCAGCTGAAAAATATGCTGTTGGCTCAATTGTAGAGGGTAAAGTAGTTAGAATGGTACCTTTTGGTGCGTTCGTTGAGCTTGAAGTTGGCGTGGATGGCTTAGTTCATATTTCTCAGATTGCTAACAAGCATGTTGTTAAACCAGAGGATGAACTTAAAATTGGTGAAACTATAAAGGTTAAAGTTCTTGAAGTTAACGCTGAAGCTAAAAAAATAAGCCTTAGCAAGAGAGAAGCAGAAGCTCCTGTTGAAGAAGCAGTAGAAGTTGAAGCTGAATAATAAAGAATTGGGCTGTAGTTAATACTTATTACAGTTAATTGCAACCATCGGCATATTGTCGATGGTTGTAATCATATATTGGAGAATTAAAAGGAGGTTAAAGTATGATTGTTGTTAATGTGGATTACATACCTGGAAAAGAACTTGAGTTACTTGGTATGGTAAAAGGGTGCACGGTGCATTCTAAGAACATAGGTAGAGACATAGCTGCAGGATTTAAGACTATTGTAGGCGGAGAAATAAAAGGTTACACAGAGATGATAGAGGATGCCAGAAGTGTTGCAGAGGCAAGAATGATTGCAGAGGCAAGTAAGATGGGTGCAGATGCTGTTATTAATGTGAGATACACTTCTTCATCTGTTATGCAGTCTGCAAGTGAGATACTTGTTTTTGGTACAGCAGTTAAATTTAAGTAAACGAAAAAGACCGTAGACAGCAATTATGATACATTGCTGTCTACGGTCTTTTTAATTGGTTAATTTACATTATTGTATCGAGAGTATCAATTTTTCCGAAGCCTGGAAAGTCGGTTTCATCGGCTAATCCTCGGTTAAGAACATCTTCACGCAGTGCAGCATAAAGTTCGGCATTTGTTGCAGCTATATATGGGTTAACATAAAAGACGCTTAAAATGCCAGCAGTGAAAAGTGATAGTATATACCAGCCAATAAAAGACAAATCAAGTATAAAGGAATCCATTTTGTTCTCTGTCATCATTTCTTTGCTTAGTTTAAATGCTCGTTTTCGTCCTATTCCAGGATTTTCGCACAATATGTATGGTACCATTCTATATTCGTAGGTTTTAATTATACCGGGAATTAATAAAAGCAGAGTCCATAATAATATATAAATATTCATTAAAAAAATAGTTAAAACTGAGTTACCAAGTTTACTTTGCTTATAGAGATATAGTATTTTATCTAAAGGCGTATTTTCATTCTCTCGAAGCTCCATAAAATATCTATTACTTCCTATACTAAGCGGAACCAATATGAAAAGTCGCAGTATTGCTGAAGCTAACGTTGCGCAAAGTGCAAATAGTATAACAGTAGAAGCTGCACCATTAGTCAAAAATTTAATAATATCATTAGTACCATCAGCGACCGCTGCAGAGTTTACAGTTACCAGAGAAGTATAAGATGCTATTGTTTCGCCAATGTCTAAAAATGTATTATTTGTAATTTCATTGGTTTGAACATGATGTCGTTTATTTACTGAACTGTTGGCGGATGTGAAAATTCCGCTTATTATGGAAAGAATGAGGCAAACAGCTACTGCTGTACCATACGCCCTTTTAAAGCTTTCCTTACCTAGTTTTTTTAATTCTCCTCTGTCCCACATGTTGATTTCCTCCTTGTTTTATACAAATATAATAGTAATATGTAGCCAACAAAAATGATGTTGGCAAAGTGTTATA
>JBFWMT010000051.1:0-18781 GCA_050251415.1 Anaerotignaceae bacterium
TATTCGTCCTGTGGAATATCGTAGATAAATACAACATCAACGTCAACTACATCAATACCCCGTGCGGCAACGTCAGTTGCAACAAGAATTTCGATAGAGCCATTTCTAAATTTCTGCATAACTCTGTCCCGCTGGCCCTGCTTAAGGGCACCGTGGAGTCCGTCAGCAAAATAACCTCTGCCTAAAAGCTGTTCAACAATATCATCTACTTTACGTTTTGTATTGCAGAAGATGATTGTAAGCTTTGGCTCGTGAATGTCAATCAAACGGCAAAGGGCTTCAAGTTTATTTTTTTCTTTAACGTCAAAATAAATCTGCTCAATCTGTGGTACTGTAAGCTCTTTACGGTTAACCCTAACAAGCTCTGGCTCCTTTAAGAACTTCTTTGTTAAGTCCATAATAGCAGGGCTCATTGTTGCAGAAAACATAACTGTTTGGCGTTCTGCAGGTATTTCTTTAAGGATAGTTTCAATATCTTCCCTAAAGCCCATGTCAAGCATTTCGTCAGCTTCATCAAGCACAACATACTTAACTGTTTCCATTTTAATTGTGCGTCTGCGCATATGGTCCATTACACGGCCTGGTGTGCCAATAATAACCTGCACGCCTTTTTTAAGTGCCATAATCTGTCTATCAATTGGCTGGCCGCCATAAATAGGCAGCACCATTATATTGCTAGTAAATTTAAGCAGTTTTCTGAATTCTTCGCTTACCTGTATAGCAAGTTCTCTAGTAGGGCAAAGAATAACTGCCTGAAGGTGTCTGTCCTTAGGGTTTATCATTTCAAGGCAAGGTATGCCAAAAGAGGCAGTTTTACCTGTACCTGTTTGGCTTTGGCCAATAACGTCTTTTCCTGACATAATAATTGGTATTGCTTGTGACTGAATAGGAGTTGCTTCCTCAAAGCCCATATCAAGTACCGCTTTAAGGGTGCCACTTGATAAATTCATTTCTTCAAATCTTAAGTTTTCCATTAAAAAATCCTTTCGTATTGCTGACAAAATTAAGTATTTTGCCAATAGATAAAAATAGTGTACGCATAAGTATACCAATATTATAGGTAAAAAGCAATGCAATTATTAATTTTTTTATATTTTTGTTGACAATTATTTGTTTTGTGATAATATAATGAAGATATAAAACTTTAAAGGCAGTGAAGGTGAAAAGTAAATAGTTGGAAACCTTGCAGAGAGAAAATGTATTAGCTGAGAGCATTTTCAGGAGAAGATTATTGAAGTTCCCACCAGAGCCGATTTTCTGAATTATTTTATTCAATATTTAGTAGGAAAATACGTGAGTGCACGTTATGCACAAGTGCTTGTTAGAGCACAATGAGAGCCTGCAATAGCAGGAAATTGGGTGGTACCACGGAATTTTAGCCTTCGTCCCTTTAGCGCAAAGGGGAGCGAGGGCTTTTTTGTTGCAAAAAATTTGAAAGGAGCAAATTAAAATGAAAAAAGAATTACAAGAAATACATGATAGAGCACTGGAAACTTTAAAAAGTGTTCAGCAAGTAAAAGACCTTGATGAAATAAAGGTTAAGCTTTTAGGTAAAAAGGGTGAGCTTACAGCTATCCTTAAAGGAATGAAAGACTTAACAAACGATGAAAGACCTATTATCGGTCAGCTTGCAAACGAAGTAAGACAGGATATTGAGACCAAATTAGAAGAGGCAAAAGCAAAGCTTGCAGCAATGGAAATGGAACATCGACTTGCTAAAGAAACAATTGACGTTACAATGCCTGGCTCATCTGCGGCATGCGGTCACAAGCATCCAATGAGTATTGTTATTGATGAAATGATAGATATTTTTATTGGGATGGGTTACAGCGTAGCAGAAGGGCCAGAGGTAGAAAAGGATTATTATAACTTTGAGGCCCTTAATATACCTGCAAACCACCCTGCAAAAGACGAACAGGATACATTTTATATTAGCGGCGATATTTTGCTTAGAACACAGACATCCCCTGTTCAGGTTAGAACAATGGAAAAAGGGAATTTACCAATAAAAGTAATTTGCCCAGGTACGGTTTATCGTGCAGATGAGGTGGACGCAACACATTCACCTATTTTCCATCAGTTTGAGGGTCTTGTTATAGACAAAGGAATTACCATGGGCGACCTTAAAGGAGCACTTGCGGTATTTGCAAAAGAATTGTTTGGTGAGGATACTAAGGTTCGTTTCCGTCCACATCACTTCCCATTCACAGAGCCTAGTGCAGAAATGGACGTTACCTGTTTTGCCTGTGGCGGAAAGGGCTGTAAGGTATGCAAGGGCGAGGGTTATATAGAGCTTTTAGGATGTGGCATGGTTCACCCTAAGGTGCTTAAAATGAGCGGTATTGACCCAGATGTTTATAGTGGATTTGCTTTTGGTATGGGGCTTGAGCGTATTGCTATGCAGCGTTACGGAATTACCGACTTGCGTCTGCTTTTTGAAAACGATATTAAGTTCTTAAAACAATTCTAAAAAAAAGGAGGGAAAACACAAATGGATATTTCAATGTCTTGGTTAAAAGATTATGTAGATGTAGATGCAGATATTAAGGATTATGTTGAAGATATTACCCTTAGTGGCTCTAAAGTTGAGGGCTACGAGGAAATTTGCAAGGATATTACAGGGGTTGTAGTTGGTAAGGTATTATCAATAGACCAACATCCTGATGCAGATAAATTGGTTATAACAAAAATTGATGTTGCAAGGGAAGAGCCATTGCAGATAGTAACCGGGGCTACAAACCTTTTCGTTGGTGCTTACGTTCCTGTTGCAACCGACGGGGCGCACCTTGCAGGGGATGTTAAAATTAAAAAAGGTAAACTTCGTGGTGCGGAAAGCAACGGTATGCTTTGTTCAGTTGAAGAACTTGGTTTTGACAGACATGATTTTCCAGAAGCACCTGAGAATGGCATCTACATTTTTGAAAGTGAACAGCCACTGGGTGCTGATGTAAGAGATGTTATGGATCTACTTGATACAACTGTTGAGTTTGAAATAACCTCTAACAGACCAGATTGTTTCAGCATGATTGGTTTGGCAAGAGAAACTGCCGCTACCTACAAAAAGGAATTTAAGTTCCCTGAAATTACTGTTAAAGAAGAGGCAGACGGTGATATAAATGAAATGATTTCCGTGGAAATAAAGAATGCCGACCTTTGCCCACGCTATGTTGCAAGGATTGTAAAAGATGTTAAAATTGCACCATCCCCACGATGGATGAGAAAACGTCTTCGTTCAGTAGGTATAAGACCAATAAACAATATTGTTGATATTACAAACTATGTTATGAGTGAGCTTGGTCAGCCAATGCATGCATTTAGCATAGATACAATAGATGAACATAAAATTATTGTTAGAAATGCTAATGATGGCGAAACTTTCAACACCCTTGATGGAATTGAAAGAAAGCTAGACAGCAGTATGCTTGTGATTGCAGACCCAAATAAGGCAGTTGCCGTAGCAGGTGTTATGGGTGGCGCAAACAGCATGATTACAGGAGATACAGCGACTGTGCTTTTTGAGTCAGCAAACTTCAACGGCCCAAACGTGCGTATAACAGCTAAAAAGCTTGGTCTTAGAACAGATGCCTCTAGCAAGTTTGAAAAGGGACTTGACCCGAACATTAGCCGCATTGCTGTAGACAGAGCAGTTCAGCTTGTGGAAATGCTTGGCTGTGGCACCGTTGTAAAGGGTGCTGTAGACTGCTATCCAAATAAAAGGGAAAGCTGGCAATTAAGCTATGACCCAGCATGGATTAATGGCCTTTTAGGCACAGATATTTCAGAAGATGAAATGATTGACATTTTTGAACGAATTGAAATTAAAGTTCATAAGGAATCCAGAACAGTTACAATACCTACTTTCCGCCCAGACCTTGAGGCACAGGCTGACCTTGCAGAAGAAGTTGCACGTTTCTATGGCTACAATAAAATTGTTCCTACCCTTGCGGCTGGTACACCAACTGTTGGCAAAAAAACATATAGCCAAACAATTGCTGATGTAATTAAAAAAGCAATGGTTACCAACGGACTTTGCGAGGCAATGAACTTTACCTTTGAAAGCCCTAAAGTGTTTGAAAAACTTAATATAGCAGAAGATTCCGATTTAAGAAAGGTTGTTAAAATTTCTAACCCACTTGGTGAAGATTTTTCTGTAATGAGAACAACCACATTAAACGGTATGCTGAATTCACTTTCCACAAACTATAACAGGCGTAATGAAGAAGCTGGTCTGTTTGAAATTGGTAAGGTTTATATTCCTAAGGCATTGCCTTTAACTGAACTTCCAAACGAGCCACAAAAGCTTACCATCGGTATGTATGGAAAAATGGATTTCTATGGCTTAAAGGGAATTGTGGAATATCTGTTTAGCGTACTTGGAATGAGTGAAAAAATTGAATATTCACCTGAAAACAATATTAGCTGGATGCACCCCGGACGTACTGCAAGTGTTGCTATAAACGGCGAAAGCTTTGGCTATTTGGGTGAGCTTCACCCAGCTGTTGCCAACAACTATTCAATAGGTGCAAGAGTTTACTTTGCTGTGCTTGATGTAGAGGCTATGATTGATGCGGCAAATATGGTAAGTGTTTATAAGGCACTGCCAAAATTCCCAGCGGTAACCCGTGATATTTCAATGGTTATTAACGAAAATGTTTTTGTTAAAGAAATTGAAAATGTAATTAAGAAAAAAGGCGGAAAGCTTCTTGAAGCTATTCATCTTTTTGACGTTTACCAAGGAAGTCAGATTGATAAGGGCTTTAAGTCAGTTTCTTACTCAATTACGTTCAGAGCACCAGACAGAACCCTTGTGGATGACGACGTTAATGCAGTTATGAAAAAGATACTTTCCACCCTTGAAAGTGAACTTGGTGCTATTTTAAGGGATAAATAATAAATTATAATGATTTAACATCGGGGCAGAGGATAATTTCTCTGCCCCAATTGTTATAAAGAAATGAAGTGCTTTTTTCCATGGAGGGTTACATATGAGGGATACTTTAAAATATTCGTTTATTAAAACAATTCCTGTAATGTGCGGGTATTTATTTACGGGATTAGCTTTTGGCTTGCTTTTACAAAACGCAGGCTACAGCTTTATTTGGGCTCTTTTAATAAGCCTGTTTGTTTATGCAGGGTCTATGCAGTATGTGCTGGTAACCTTACTTGCAGGCAGTTTTACTTTGCCAACGGTTGCCATAATGACACTGCTTATAAACAGCCGTCATGCTTTTTATGGCTTAAGCTTTATTGAAAAATTCAAAAAAATGGGTAAACTATATCCGTACATGGTTTTTTCACTTACAGATGAAACGTACTCCCTTTTATGCTCCACCATACCGCCAAAACGCTATAAAGAAAACTGGGCATATTTTTTTATTGCCTTCCTTGACCAGTGCTATTGGATAATTGGCAGTGTGGCAGGGGGAATTATAGGTAAGCTTATACCTTTTGATATGACTGGCATAGATTTTGCCATGACAGCCTTGTTTACGGTTATTTTTGTAGAACAGTGGATAGATGCAAAAAGCCACATTCCAGCGGTGACAGGTATTGTGTCGGGACTTATTTTTCTTATAATACTTGGGCCAGATAAATTCATATTGCCCTCTTTAGTAGTTACAGTACTTATACTTAATATACTTCGGAATGCACTTGACGAAGAAAAGAAGGGAGAAGGGGTATGATTTCCACAGGAAGAGCAATAATTATAATAGCTATTGTTGCTGTATGCACAATTATTACAAGGGCAATACCCTTTATACTTTTTGGCGGGAAAAAAGAAATACCTAAAAGGGTGTTTTATTTGGGAAAGGTTCTGCCAGCGGCAGTTATAGGTACGCTGATTGTTTATTGCCTTAAGAGTGTAGATGTAACAACCGCACCCTATGGCATTGCAGAGTTTATATCCGTTGGTGTAGTTACAGTACTTCATGGATGGAAAAGAAATGCCCTTGTAAGCATTGGGGCAGGCACTGTATGTTATATGGTACTTATACAGCTAGTGCTTTAATACATGCGAAATGTATATGGCATATTTTTGCAAACAAGGGTGTTTTTTGTAACATTTAGCTTAAGAAAAGTTGATTTTAGGCACAAGTTATGATATTGTAATAAAATAGGTTTATTAGGTGATTTAATATATATGAATCACTGATTTATAAATAAGGAGCGATTATAATGGAAACAGTTTCAGGCGAAAGAAATTATACAGACTTGGAAATTGCCGAAATGATGAAAAAAAACGATGATGACACCGTTAAAACTCATGGCATGATTTATTCTGTAAAAGATATGGGTGACTTTGGTTTTGTTACCCTTAGAAAGAGAAACGGGCTTGTGCAGTGCGTTTATAACAAGGGCATAAGCCAATTTAATATTTCAGACCTCGGCCCTGAGTATTCAATAAAAGTAGAAGGTACAATAAAAAAAGATGAAAGAGCCCCAGGCGGATTTGAAGTTCACCTTGTTAATGTGGAGGTTCTTTCAAAACCAAATGAAGCACCTGCAATTAATCTTTCAAAAAGAAAACTTGGCGTTACAATTGAAAAAAATATTGAGCTTAGACCACTTACACTTAGAAATAACCGTGAAAGAGCTATTTTTAAAATGCAGGAGGGTGTTGTAAGAGGATTTAGAGATTTTCTTCTTAATGAAGGATTTACAGAAATTCGTTCACCTAAAATAGTTGCAACAGGCGCAGAAGGTGGCGCAAATATTTTTAAGCTGGATTACTTTGGTAAGAAGGCATTTCTTGCACAAAGCCCTCAGTTCTATAAGCAAATGCTAGTTGGTGCATACGAAAGAGTTTTTGAGGTTGCTCCTGTTTTTCGTGCCGAAAAGCACAACACAACAAGACACCTTAACGAATATATAAGTTTGGATTTTGAAATGGGCTTTATTAGCGATTTCCGTGAAATTATGGAAATGGAAACTGGCGCTATAAAAAACATGATTCAGCTTTTAAAAAGCGAATACGAAAGAGAGCTTAAAATTTTGAACCTTGAATTACCTGAAATTACAGAAATTCCTACTGTAAAATTTAAAGATGCAAAGGAAATGGTTGCAACAGAATATGGCAGAAAAATTAAAGACCCATATGACCTTGAGCCAGAAGAAGAACAGCTTATTAGTAAGCTTTTTAAAGAAAAATACAACAGTGATTTTGTTTTTGTTACACATTATCCTGTTAAAAAACGTCCTTTTTATGCTATGGATGACCCAGCTGACCCTAAGTATACTTTAAGCTTTGACCTTCTTTTTAGAGGAATGGAAATTACGACTGGTGGGCAGAGAATTCATAATTATGACGACCAGGTAGCCAAAATGATTTCTAAGGGACTTGACCCAGCGGATTTTGAAGGATACCTTATGATACACAAATATGGTATGCCACCACACGGCGGACTTGGCATGGGACTTGAAAGACTTTGCATGAAGCTTCTTGATGAAAGCAACGTACGTGTAGCGTCTATGTTCCCAAGAGATATGTCAAGACTTACTCCATAAAAAGGCTTAGACAAAGTCAAAACCTTAAGAGTTTCGCCCTCAAACACCCACAAGGGGTTCTGTTCAGCACTTTACTGCGTAAAGCTGTCCTTTGGACAGATGGCACTTCTTTGCCATTGCTGCCTTGACCCATCTAAAACCGCATGAATATGCGGTTTTAATAAAAGTTTTTGGCTTGCTTTTTCTAAAAATCAAGTGGGTTTGGGCCACGCCCAAGGTTTGTCTATAAGTTGTGCTATTTATTAAATAGCTTACTATAAATTTTACATGAAAGGTGGATTTTATGAAAATTACAGATGAAATGATTGATTACATCGGTATTCTTGCACGTCTTAAACTTCAGGATGAAGAAAAAGAAACTGCAAAAACCGAGTTAGAAAAAATAATTAACTATATGGATACACTGAACACCCTTGATACTACAGGTATTGAAGCAATGAGCCATGCTTTTCCCGTAAAAAATGTTTTCAGAGAAGATGTTATTAAACCATCGGTGGACAGAGAAATTATAACTTTAAATGCGCCTGCTAAAAAAGACGGCTGTTTTAAAGTACCAAAAACTGTAGAATAATAGGGGGCATACAAAATGGAACTTAGTAAAATGACTGCCCTTGAAATTGGCAGTAAAATTAAATCTAAAGAACTTGGTGTTGTTGAGGTAACGAAAGCAGCACTTGAAAATATTGAAAAAACAGATAAAGCATACCACGCTTTTGTAACCGTTTGCGGAGAAAAAGCACTTGCTCAGGCAGAAAAAATTCAAAAGGGAATTGATGACGGAACTTTGACCTCCCCACTTGCTGGTGTACCTATGGCTGTGAAGGACAATATGTGTACAGAGGGAGTTTTAACTACCTGTGCATCTAAAATATTGACAGGCTTTAAGCCAACTTATTCCTCAACAGCAGTTAGAAAGCTTGAAGAGGCTGGTGCGGTAATTCTTGGTAAGCTTAACATGGACGAGTTTGCTATGGGTTCTACCACAGAAACATCTGTACATGGTGTAACTGTAAATCCTTGGGGCGAAAATAGAGCACCAGGTGGCTCAAGCGGTGGTTCGGCGGTAGCAGTTGCGGCAGATGAGGCTTACTATACTCTTGGTTCAGATACTGGCGGTTCAATTCGTCAGCCAGCGGCATTTTGTGGTGTAACAGGTCTTAAACCAACCTATGGCACTGTTTCACGTTATGGTCTTATTGCTTATGCTTCTTCACTTGACCAGATTGGACCTATTGGCAAAAATGTTGAAGATATTGCAGAGGTCTTATCTGTAATTAGCGGTCACGACCCTAAAGATAGCACATCTGTAAAGCAGGGTGCAATTAAAATTACTCTTGATAACAATATTAAGGGCAAGAAAATCGGTCTTCCAAAAGATTATTTTGGCGAAGGTTTGAATCCAGAGGTAAAGGCATCTGTTCTTGCGGCAGCTAAAAAGCTTGAAGAGCTTGGTGCAATTGTAGAAGAATTTGAAATGCCAGAGTTGCAGTATGCTATACCGGCATATTACATTATTGCATGTGCTGAAGCAAGCAGTAACCTTTCACGTTTTGATGGTGTAAAATATGGCTATGCTTCACCTAAATTTAAGGATTTAACAGACCTTTACTACAAATCCAGAAGTGAAGGTTTTGGAATGGAAGTTAAAAGAAGAATTATGATTGGTGCATTCGTTTTATCCAGTGGATATTACGATGCATACTACAAAAAAGCATTACAGGTAAAGGCGATTATCAAACAAAGCTTTGACCGTGCTTTTGAAAAATATGACTGTATTCTTAGCCCAACAGCACCAACAACAGCTCTTAAAATAGGGGAAAACTTAAGTGACCCGCTTAAAATGTATCTTGGAGATATTTACACAGTATCAGTTAACCTTGCTGGGCTTCCATCAATGGTCGTACCTTGTGGTTTTGATAATGAAGGGCTTCCTATTGGCTTACAACTTACAGGTAAGGCGTTTAGCGAAAATGAAATTATGAATGTTGGCTATGCTTTCCAGCAGTCAACAGACTACCATACAAAGAAACCTGTACTTAAAGCAGGAAAGGAGGCGTAAGTAATGGAATTTTTAACCACATTAGGCTTAGAGGTTCATACTGAGCTTTCTACACAAACAAAAATTTTCTGCAGTTGCACAACAGAGTTTGGCGGAGACCCCAATACTCATGTTTGCGAGGTTTGCACAGGGATGCCTGGTACACTTCCTGTTTTAAATGAACAAGTAGTTGAATATGCAATACGTGTGGGTCTTGCCACGAATTGTGAAATTACACAATATAATAAATTTGATAGAAAAAATTATTTCTATCCGGACCTTCCTAAAGCTTATCAGGTTAGCCAGCTTTACGCACCAATTTGCCAAAATGGTCATATTGACATTGAAGTTGATGGTGTTAAAAAATCAATTAGAATTAAAGAAATTCACATGGAAGAGGATGCAGGCAAACTTATCCATGACCCATGGGACGATTGTACATTGGTAGACTATAACCGTTGCGGTGTTCCTCTTCTTGAAATTGTTTCTGAACCAGATTTCTGCAATGGCGAAGAGGTTATTGCTTACCTTACAAAACTTAAATCTATTTTACAGTACACCGATGTGTCTGACTGTAAGATGGAGCAGGGTTCTCTTCGTGCCGATGTTAACCTTTCTGTTAGACCGATTGGAACAGATGAACTTGGCACAAGAACTGAAATGAAGAATATTAATAGCTTTAAGGCTATTGCAAGAGCCATTGAGGGCGAAAGAAAACGCCAAATTGAGCTTATTGAAGAGGGAAAGAGAGTTGTACAGGAAACGAGAAGATGGGACGATAACAAAGGCTCAAGCTTTGCGATGCGTAGCAAGGAAAATGCACAGGACTACAGATATTTCCCTGAACCAGACCTTGTGCCAATAGAAATAAGCGATGAATGGATTGAAAGGGTAAGAGGGGAACTTCCAGAACTTCCAGATGCAAAAAAGAATAGATATCTTGCAGATTATACCTTGCCAGAATATGATGTTGATATTATTACTGGTTCTAAGTTCCTTGTAAGGATATTTGAGGAAGCACTTGAGGCTTGTGGTGAAGCAAAAGAAGTTTCCAACTGGATTATGGGTGAGGTACTTCGTCTTGCAACAGATACAAGCACAGATGTTGAGGATATTAACTTTACATTTGCAAACCTAGGAAAGCTTATTCTTCTTGTTAAAAATAACGTGGTTAACCGCGGAACTGCAAAAGAAGTATTTGAGAAGATGTTCAAAGAAAATGTTGAGCCTGAGCAGTATATTAAAGAAAACGGGCTTGAGATGGTAAACGATGACGGAGCAGTTAGAGAGGTTGTTGTAGCGGTACTTCAGGCTAACCCTAAGAGCGTTGCTGAGTTTAAAGAGGGTAACGATAAGGTTACACGTTTCCTTATGGGTCAGTGCATGAAACAGCTTAAAGGCAAGGCAGACCCAGGAACTGTTAATACAGTTATTGATGAAGAACTTGCAAAGATGTAAAATATAATTCTAAGTCAAAACCCTTGATTGTTGCCCAAACCCACTTACTTTTAAAAAAAGCAAGACCAAAAACTTTATTAAAAAACCGCATAAAATGCGGTTTGTAACGGGTCAAGGGTGAAACCCTTGTGGGTGTTTGAGGGCGAAGCCTTCAAGGTTTTGACTTTGTCTACAAAATAAGAGGTACAGCTAAATGCTGTACCTCTTGTTTTTGTTTGTTTTTAGTTCATAGAGTTTGTTGAACCAAGAACATCTGTAATTTTCTTTTCAACCATTGCTTCAATATCGTTTCTTGCATCACCAAGGTAACCTCTTGGGTCAAAAGCTTCAGGCTTTTCAACCAAAGCTTTTCTTACAGCAGCAGTCATTGCAAGGCGAATGTCTGTATCCATATTTATTTTACAAACAGCCATTTCACTTGCTTTACGAAGCATTTCAACAGGAATGCCACTTGCGCCCTTAATTTGCCCACCAAACTGGTTGCATGTTGCAACTGTGTTTTGGTCTACAGAAGACGCACCGTGAAGAACGATAGGGTAGTTATGGAGACCAGCAGCCTCTAATTTTTCTGTAATAGTTTTAAGTCTGTCAAAGTCAAGCTTTGCTTCGCCCTTGAATTTATATGCACCATGGCTCGTACCAATTGCAATTGCAAGGGAATCCACGCCTGTGCGTGTAACAAAGTCTAAAGCTTGGTCAGGGTCTGTGTAAGTTGCTCCCTCAGCAGCAACCTTTATTTCATCTTCAACGCCAGCAAGTTTGCCTAGTTCTGCCTCAACAACAACGCCTCTGGCATGTGCAAAGTCTACGATTTCTTTTGTTTTAACAATGTTCTCTTCGTAATCAAAGTGTGAGCCGTCAAACATAACGGATGTAAAACCTACCTCAATACATTCCTTACAAATTTCAAAATCAGCACCGTGGTCTAAGTGAAGGGCAATGTCAAGACCTGTTTCAGCAACAGCAGCGTCTACAATAGCCTTTAAATAGTGTGGATGCATATACTTTAAAGCGCTTTTTGAAACCTGAAGTATTACTGCAGAGTTTTGCTTTTTGCAAGCATTAACAACTGCCTGTACAATTTCCATATTATTGATGTTAAAAGCGCCGATAGAATACTTTCCTTCAAAAGCTTTTTCGAACATCTTCTTTGTTGTAACTAAAGCCATAAAAGTACCACCTTTCGTTTTCTATATTAAAATTTTGTTTATTCAATGTAAATTATAATACTTTTGCCAAGTTTATACAAGCAAATTAATTTTACAATAAGTGTTTAAATTTTTAAAAATATGTGTTATAATAACTTTACAAAAACAAAAAAGTGTTTGAGGGATTGATATTTTGATGGTATATTTATTGATTATTTTTATAATAATAGCAATAGACCAATATACAAAAAAAATTGTTTGCAAGAACCTAGAACTTGATGAAAAACGTAAAGTTGGAAATACAAATATTGTGCTTTGGCATAAAAAAAACACAGGTGTTTCCTACAGCAGTTTCAGCGCATTCCCCAAACAAGTAACTATTGCTACTGGCATTGTTACCGCAATTAGTTTTTTTGCTTTTATGTTAATATTGCCTATGAAAGGCTTAAAAATTATAAAGACAGGTTTTGCATTTATGATTGGTGGCGCAGCTGGTAATTTAGTTGACCGCTTAAGGAATAATTGTGTTACAGATTTTATATATATAAAATGTAAGCACGCACCCATATTTAATGTAGCTGATATTTTTGTAGTTATAGGTTCAGTAATCGTCTTTATTTCATCAAATTTAAAAAAGAATTAATAAGAAACCTGGGATGTTCGACAGCCTGTCTATTTTGAACCTACATTTCTTATAAGGGAATCCTATACACTACTGATATGTCAGGCCCCAAGATAATTCCCTTTGGGCGGGGGAAGGCAGAATCGGTGATTGCGGGTACCCACCTAGCGCAGGCTAGGTGTCAAATGGCAGGAACGGCATTCTGGGTTACAATATTATAAAACTAAAGGCGAGGATTTTTTCTCGTCTTTTTTGTTATATTAAATTCAATTGGAAATAAAATAGATATAGTACAAACCTGTAGAGGAGGGGTAGCTGTGAAAAAAATATTAATTATACTAGTGATGGTATGCTTTTTCATTAGTGGATGCACAGCAGAAATTGATAAACCAAAAGAGATAGGTAATGTAATAACTGAGAGTAAGAAAGAGGAAACAGAGGATAAGTTAGGTGATAATATACCTGTTTTGCGTAGTGTTGCGGCAAAAATGATTGCCCTTGCAATGAGTGACAGTGACGAAATAACCTCCATGGATAACGAAACAAATTTTAGCGATGTTGCTGAAACGGACTGGTATTATCCATATATAAATAGGGTGTGCTATTTGGGTTATATGCAAGGTACTGATGAGGGATTTATGCCAAATGAGCCTCTTAATTTATATCAGGCACAGATACTTGTAAATAAAATTTCCAATGAAAAAATTCAGTTAAGCGAAAGTGATAAGGATAAGGCTGTGTCTTACAGGCTATGGTGTCAGCTTTTTGTGAAGGCACTTGAAGGAAGAATGGAAGAACTTGAACTTACTGAAAAAACCATAGGCATATTTGCAACCACTGAAAATGGAAATATGCCGTCTTGGACAGCCTCAACCAGTGATGGAGTGCTTAAATACCAGGGCTATGCTTTAGATGCCTATGTAGACAAGACTATAACCGTTATAGTTAAGGAAGATGAAATTGTAGGAATTTTGGATTTATCAAGCGACGATGCTTGTTTTGAAAATGCCTATGTAAGTAAAGATAGCAGTAACCAGTGTAATGTTGTGTATGAAAGTGGTAGCCGTACACTGAAATACAGTGGAGAGGTTCCTTTGCCTATTGGTACAATAACTGTTAGAAATGGTGAAATCCTGAGTACTTCTTTTACAGAAAATAATATTAGTGGCACTATTAAGTTAGCAGATGGCAATAGAATTTTCCTAGAAGACGTAGGTGATATAGTGGTAGATGATAAGTTTAAAATTTATGATGTTACAAATGAAAATCAAGTTGTATGCAAAGGAATTTCGGCACTTACATGTGGAAGTGATATAGCAAACTTTTATCGAAAAAATGATATAATTTGTGGTGCGATTATTACTAAGACATCTTCCCCTAAAAAAATACGTACAGTTATAGGAACAACAAATTTTCAGGGGTACATTCATTCTTCAGTAAGCCTAAGCGCCTTGAATGGCATGAAAATTATGTGCTCAAAAGGTACTGATGACGTAACAGAACTTAATATAACAGCAGATAATAGTGATGAATATTTTGGCGATTCAACACGCATTTATATATCACCAAAAAATAGTGGGGATATTATTTCTATTACATCAATCGAAAGGAATTGGACTGATAAAATACCAAAATACAGTGGCACAATTGAAATTGAAAAACGTGAAGATGGCTTTGTTATTGTAAATGAAGTTGACATGGAGACCTACATTGAAGCAGTTGTTCCAAGTGAAATGCCTACGTCATACGGAATTGAGGCTGCAAAGGTTCAGGCAGTTTCGGCACGAAGCTATGCTTATAATCAGTATTTTGCCAACAAATACCATAGCTATGGCGCAAACGTGGACGATTCTGTTTTGTGCCAGGTATATAACAATGTAGCCCCAAATGAAACCTCTAAAAAAGCAGCCAAAGAAACCGAGGGTATCTGTCTTACCTATAATGATGAAGTTATTAGTGCCAACTTCTTTTCTACATCTTGCGGTACTTTTGCATCAAGCGGCGAGGTTTGGGCATCAGATAGCGGCAAGGTATTTCCAGCAGAAACAAAGGAATATTTACAGGCACACTGCAACTATGAAAAACCACTTAACAACGAGGAAAATATTAAGGAGTTTCTAAAGAATACTCAAAACTCCTCATACGACAGCTGGGTAAACTGGTATAGATGGAGCATTAAAATGACTGGGGATGAACTATCAACAGCTATAAACAAAAACATTGAATTTGCATGGAAAAAATACCCTCTGTTAGTAAAAACAATGCAAACGGATGGAAGTTATAAAAGCAGAAGTGTAAGCAATATAGGCAAGATAAAAAGCATTTCGGTAATTAAACGTGGTGATGGTGGGAATATAATGGAACTTAAGCTAGCTGGTGAAACATCAACTGTTCTGCTTAAAACAGAGTATGTTATACGAACCATTCTTCGACCTGTAAGCTATAGTGGGTCAGTTGTTAGCACTGTACTTAATGACGGGAAGCAAATGGCAAATTATGCTATTATGCCAAGTGCTTTTTTCACAATGGACATAACAAGTGATGCAAATGGTTTTATAAGTGAAATTGCTTTTACAGGTGGCGGCAATGGTCATGGTGTAGGAATGAGCCAAAATGGTGTAAAAGGCATGGCAGACAGTGGCTTTGGTTATTCAGAAATTTTACAGTATTACTATAAAGGCACCCAGTTAAACAAAAAGCTTTGAACTTTGTGAAGAAAGATGGTAAAATTTTAGCAAGCGAAAAAAGGTATGTACAAAAGAAGGAGTTTAAATATGCTTTCTAAAATAACAAGCTGTGGAATAATAGGGGTAGATGGATTTTTGGTTGGGGTAGAGGTGGATGTAAGCAACGGTCTGCCTGCAATAGATTTGGTTGGACTGCCAGACTCTGCAGTTAAGGAATCTCGTGAAAGGGTACGTACCGCCATAAAAAACAGCGGTTTTCAGTTCCCTGTAAAAAGAATAACAGTAAACCTTGCCCCCGCTGACATGAAAAAAGAAGGCCCTTGCTTTGATTTGCCTATTGCAGTTGGAATTTTGGTTTGCAGTGGAATAATATCACCAGAAAGTGTGGCAGATACTATGATAACAGGCGAGTTATCCTTAGATGGCTCGGTCAACGGTGTAAACGGAGTTTTACCAATGGTTTACAGTGCATTTAAAAGTGGAATACAAAGGTTTATTGTACCAAAAGACAATGCTGACGAGGCATCTTTGGTGCAGGGTGCTGAGATTTTTCCAGTGGAAAATTTGAAACAGCTTTGCGACCACTTGAACGGACAAAATAAGCTTGAACCTTACAGCGTTGATATTGAGCAAATGTTTTGTAGGGATGGAGATAAAGAAATATTAGATTTTGCCGATGTGAAAGGACAGGAAAGTGTGAAGCGTGCCATGGAAATTGCGGCGGCAGGGTATCACAACATACTTATGGTTGGCCCACCTGGCTCGGGTAAAACAATGCTTGCAAAACGAATGCCTTCTATACTTCCTGACTTAACCTTTGATGAATGTGTAGAGATAACTAAAATTTATAGCGTATCAGGATTACTTACCAACAAAAGTGCCCTCATAAATAAACGCCCATTTAGGTCACCGCACCACACAATTTCGGCGTCGGCACTTACAGGCGGAGGACGTATTCCCAAACCTGGTGAAATTTCACTTGCAAACAAAGGCGTGCTGTTTTTAGACGAATTGCCAGAATTTGCAAGAAATGCTCTTGAAATTATGCGTCAACCGCTTGAGGACGGCGATGTTACAATATCTAGGGTTAACGGAACGGTTACATACCCTGCAGACTTTATGCTTTTGGCGGCAATGAATCCATGCCCATGCGGATATCTTGGTGATGGCGACAAGTGCCATTGCACCCAAAATGAAATAATTAAGTATACAAGTAAAATAAGCGGTCCATTGTTGGATAGGATAGATATTCAGGTTGAGGCAAGTGCCATAAAGTATGAGGATTTAAACAGTAGCGAAAGACAAGAGTCATCGACAGATATAAAAAATAGAGTTGTACGTGCGCACAGGTTGCAATTGGAACGATACAAAGACGACAACATTCAGTTTAACAGTCAGCTTACAGCACCGTTAATTGAAAAATACTGTGCTTTGGGACAAAAGGAACAGTCACTTTTAAAAGCGGCTTTTGATAGGCTGAATTTAAGTGCCCGAGGCTACCATAAAATATTAAAAATGGCACGTACAGTTGCTGACCTTGACCAAAGTGAAAATATTACCGCAAGGCATTTGGCAGAGGTTATACAATACCGTAGCCTGGATAGAAAATATTTAATGTAAATAAAATCAGCCGGTTTGCATACCTTATTGTATTGGAGGTGTACTGATGGCTGATTTTATTTTGTATCTAACTGGCATAATTAACAGTTTAGGTTATTTGGGTATTTTTGGTGCAGCTACGTTGGAATATGCGTGCTTTCCAGTTTCTAGTGAAATCTTACTTCCATTTATAGGTTATTCGGTATATATGGGTAAACTTAACTTACCTTTGGCGGTGTTGTTTAGTACCTTTGGCGGTATAGTAGGGTGCAGTTTTTGCTATGGTGCAGGCAGATTTGGACGTGGCATTATGGATAAAATATTTGCTAAGCGCTTTTGTTCTGTAAAACTGGGTATTGAAAAGGCAGAACAATATTTTATAAGTAATGGAAAACAGTCTGTTTTTTTTGGCAGACTTATGCCAATAGTGCGTACTTACATATCCTTTCCTGCAGGCATGGCAAAAATGAATTATATAGCATTCTTAGGATATTCGGCGGCTGGGGCATTGTTGTGGAATACTATTCTTATTTCACTGGGTTATTTTATGGGGGAACACTGGAAGGAAATCACTGTATTTTTTGGAAATAATAAAATTGCCATAAGCCTTATTGTACTTATGCTTATAGGACTAGTTTGGATAAATAAAAAAAGAAGTAAGACCATAATTTAATGGTTTACTTCTCGGAATTAAATTTATATATTACATCTTTTGAAAACGATATAAACTCGGACATCGCTTGACTAACATATCGGTTCTTTTTGTGTGCAAACACTATGTTACGCTTTGAAAGAGGGCTATTAATTTTATAAAATACGACCTCTGTACGTGGATAGCCGTATATTATAACTTTGTCAGTAACAAACGCTATCCCCATGCCCATGCAGGCTACGTTATAGCTTGTCATTAACTGGTCGAGGTACATAATTACACGTGGATTAAACCCTGACTCATGGCAAAGGGATAGGGCACGTTCCCCCATATCGTTGCCCTTACGCAAAAAAATGAAAGCTTCGCTTTTGAAGTTGTCTAAATTAACAGCAGGGAAATCCTCACTTAAGTGCTTTTTTTGTTTTATATCTTTGGCAGTAAGCTGATAATTTCTTAGGGTTGTATTAATAGTTAAATCTCTAGGAACAGCCACCAAAACATTTTCTTTAAGTACAGGATACACAGTATACACATTTTTGTCAAAATCAAAACTGTCCATCACAAGATCTAGGCTTTCACCAAGCAAATCTACATTAAGCTGCGAAGAATGAGCCTCTATGAGGTCAATTTGTATACCTGGATGGCGTTTAGAAAATTTTGAAATTGCGTGTGGCAGTATAAAAGAAGAGAAAAAATTTGACCCGCCTATTTTAAGATGACCGCTTTTTAGGTTTCCCATATCATTAAGTTTACATTGAAGGTCATTTTGTACGCTTAAAATTTCTTCAACTGCCAATATGAAGGTTTTTCCAGCTTCCGTAAGTAAAAGTGGAGATACACTTCTGTCAAAAAGAATAGCACCTGCTTCGCGTTCAACTTTTTTTATGGCAGTACTTAAGGCTGGCTGAGATATACCAAGGTTTGCCGCTGCCTTGGAAAAACTTTTTTCCTTATATACTACGTAAACATACTTCATATATTGAAGCATATGGCTCCTCCTAAGAACAAAAATACCTAAGGAGAACCAACAGGTCTTTTTGCTGTAATGTTTTAAATATCATTTTCTGTTTT
>JBFWMT010000052.1:0-18670 GCA_050251415.1 Anaerotignaceae bacterium
GAGGTATTTCTGGCACTGCATGCGACGGAGATATTGTAACAGTTAAAGGTGGAGCAACAGTAAATGTGGGTGGCGGTATCAATATTGGTGCTTCTGGTGGAGTTAACGGAACACTGATTGTAGACGGAACAGGAACTAGCCTTTCTGTTACAAACGACGATGGCACTAGTGTTTACTTGGATACTGTACAGGTGTTAAACGGCGGTGAACTTACAGTTCATTCAGATAACACTAGCATTTTTGCAGGTAAAGGCGGTGTAACAATAACTGGTGGTTCAACAGTTAACGTTGGCTGTGAGTACGGCGTTTATATCATCGATGGCAATCTGACTATTGACAAATCAAGTAAGTTAGTTACAAATGCATCCATTGCACCTTTCTGCGTAGTGGACAAAACAAGCAGTAAGGCAGAAAGCGATGCAATTTCACTTCCTGGCGTACCAAGAGGAACACAGATTGCTTCAGTACAGGGCACGGATCCAGGCTGTGGCTATACTTACTGGAGTCTTATTCCTACAGGCGGTACTTTAGGTGTAGAGAATGAAAACAGTGAAGTTGCTATCTTGTCTGGTGCAGTTACAGGCACAGTAAGTTTTGCATTTACAAAAAGTAAAAGTAGTGACGACGACAGCAGCAGTGGTGGCGGTGGAAGTGTTAGCAGTTCCTACAATATTACTGCTAAAGCAGAAAAAGGCGGTACTATCAGCCCAGACGGCATAGTTTCTATTTCAATAAATGCAGACAAAACATTTACCATTACACCAAACAAAGGTTATGAAGTGAAAGATGTATTGGTAGATGGTGAAAGCGTTGGAAATGTTACAGAATATACCTTTGACGAGGTTTCTAAGGCACACACCATTACAGCAAGCTTTGAAGAAGTTTCAGAAGAAGTAAAGGAAGAAGTTTCCGACCAAACAGTTTCTTACAGTGATGTGAAAAACAGCGATTGGTTTAAGGAAGCAGTAGACTATGTAAGCGAAAAAGGCTTCATGTCTGGCATTAGTGAAGAGGAATTTGGCCCTTATATCAGCACCGACAGAGGAATGATTGTTACTATTCTTTGGAGACTTGAAGGACAGCCAAGTGCTACAGCTAAGGCAAGCTTTACAGACGTTGCGGACGGCGAATATTACACAGACGCAGTAGCATGGGCGGCAGAAAACAAAATTGTTGAAGGCTATGGCAACGGTCTTTTTGGACCAAAGGATACCATTACAAGAGAACAAATGGCTTCCATTTTATACAGATATTCTAAGTTTAAAGGTTACGATACAACCCAAAGTGGAATGGCAGTAGGCGAATTTTCCGATTACAGCAATATTTCTGGTTGGGCATTGGAATCTGTAACTTGGGCAGTGAATGCAGATTTACTTTCAGGAGTAAACGATAGCCAGCTTGACCCTCGTGGCTTTGCAACACGTGCACAGGTAGCTTCAATTTTAATGCGTTACTGTGAAGATATGGTTCAATAAGAATTAAAAAGATAAAAACCTCCTAAAAATACCATAAAAAACCCATTGACGGCAATAGCTGTTAGTGGGTTTTTCTTTTGTTGAAAAAACTTTGCAAATTGGCTTAATTTAAAGGAAGTTAGAAGGAATTCGTTAATTGGGATAGTTAAATATACATATCTATGGCAAATGAAAAAATGCATAAAAATAATGGGTAATTATTCATAACACGCACCGGTTATTTACTGGCAAAATGTACGATTTCATGTATAGAAATTATAACAATATTTAGTTACTATGATTGGATAATACATAAAACCAGTAAACAAGCTAGTTAGTGTACCATTTAATGGGGAGGAGAGTATGTTATGAGAAGAGAAAAAGGAAAAATTTTAGCACTTCTGTTATTATGCTGTAGTTTAATGATGGGGGTTGCAGGATGTTCAGCTAAACAAGCTGCAACAACTGAACCTGAAACAACACAATCCGAAGTAAAAGAAACTACAATTAATGTATTTATAGCAGCAAGCTTAAGTAACGCCATGGAGGAAATTCAAGAAGGATATAAACAGGAACATCCAGAGGTTACCATTGTATTTAATTCAGACAGCTCCGGCACATTACAAACTCAAATAGAAGAAGGTGCCCAATGTGATGTATTCATGTCGGCAGCTATGAAGCAGATGAATAAGCTGAAGGAAGAGGGACTGATTGAAGAGGGCTCGGATGTAAAGCTTTTGGAAAATGAAGTGGTGTTAATTAAAGCCAGGGGAGCAGATACAAAAGTAACAGGCTTTGAAAATATAGCCGATGCGGCAACTATAGCACTTGCAGGAGAAGATGTTCCCGTGGGGGCATATGCAAGAGAAATATTTGAAAGCTTGGGAATTACCGATCAGGTTATGGCGATGGAAATTAATCAAGGGGCGAATGTTACAGCAGTACTTACTGCAGTTGCAGAGAAGAGCAATGAGGTAGGCGTTGTTTATGCAACGGATGCGGCATCTATGGTAGATTCAGTAGAAATAATTGCTAGTGCCCCAGAAGAAAGCCTTAAATCCCCAGTAATTTACCCAGTAGGGCTTGTAAAAAATGAGGAGGCAGACGAAAATCAGTCTGTGGCTGCGAAAGAGTTCGTTGAATATTTGAAAACAGATGAAGCAATTTCAATATTTGAAAATTATGGATATTTAGCATATACCGAATAATTTAGAATTTAGGTGATAGAAATGTTGGAACTATTGAAAAACTTAAATTGGAGTCCATTATTCATTTCTCTTAAAACAGGTGTTGTAGCAACACTCATTGCATTTTTTGCAGGAGTGTATGCCGCAAGAGCAGTTATGAAGCTAAATAATAGAATGAAGTTAATTTTGGATGGAATATTTACCCTGCCGTTGGTTTTGCCGCCAACGGTTGCGGGATTTTTATTACTACTTTTATTCAGCCTAAAAAGACCTTTTGGGGATTATCTTTATACAGCATTTGATATTAAAATGGTTCAAACTTGGCAGGGCTGTGTGATTGCGGCAGTGGTCATTGCATTTCCCCTGATGTACCGAAATAGCAGGGCGGCATTTGAACAGATAGATGTTACCCTGATACAAGCAGGAAGAACCCTTGGCATGAGTGAGTTTGATATATTTTGGAAAGTGATTATGCCCATTGCATCTCCAGGGGTAGCGTCTGGAACGGTATTGGCATTTGCCAGAGCCTTAGGGGAATATGGTGCAACTTCCATGCTTGCAGGCAATATATTAGGCAAAACAAGAACAATAGCAGTAGCAATAGCGGCAGAAACAGCGGCAGGGAATTATGACAAAGCGGGCATTTGGGTTTTAGTCATTATAGTACTGTCTTTTTTTATTATATTAACTATTAATGTGATTTCTGAAAGGGGAATGAAATATTTCAGGAGGTGGTAATATGTGCCTTGAAGTCAGCATTAAAAAAAGAATGGGTGCATTTAAGTTAGAAGTTGAATTTAACACGGACAACAACCATATTGGCATTTTAGGGGCAAGTGGCTGTGGCAAAAGCATGACACTAAAGTGTATTGCAGGAATTGAAAATCCAGATGAAGGACGTATTGTGTTAGATGGAAAAGTATTATTTGATTCTAAGGAAAAAATAAGGCTTTTGCCCCAAAAAAGAAGGATAGGTTATTTATTTCAAAATTACGCCTTGTTTCCCAACATGACAGTTGTTAAAAATATTGGCATTACGAAAGCATCAGATGAAAAAATTGCTTCGCTTATAAAGAAATTGCATTTAGAAGGGTTAGAGGACAGATACCCAAGCCAGCTATCAGGAGGAGAACAGCAAAGGGTAGCGTTGGCAAGGATTTTGGCTTATGAGCCTGAAATAATTATTTTGGATGAGCCTTTTTCTGCCTTGGATGGATACTTAAAAGACCAGCTGCAAAGGGAAATGCTTGAAATTTTGTCGGAGTATAAGGGTAAAGTAATAGTGGTGTCCCACAGTAAAAGTGAAATATACAGATTATCGGAACAGTTAATCGTGATGGATAAAGGCCATGTTGTGTTGTTTGACGATAAAAAGAAAGTATTTAATAATCCGCAATTTGTACAGGTTGCAAGGCTTACGGGCTACAAAAATATATCCAAGGCAAAAAGAGTTGACGATTACTGTATCAACGCCTTGGACTGGAATATTAATCTAAAAACCAAGGAAAAAATAACAGAGGAAATTGAATATGTGGGCATTATGTCTAACCAGATTGAGGCCCTAGCCTGTCTGCAGCAGGAAAACCAAAGGAATAATGTGATGAAGGTGGATATGGTGGAGAGGACGCAAATGCCTTTTCAAACAAACTACATCGTTAGAAACATGAGCGGAGGAATGAGTGACATCTGGGTTAAGGCGGCAAACCAAAAGGAAATTAAAGAAATTTTAATACCTGAAGATAATTTGGTTTTACTTCGTCAATAAACTGATTCATGAAAATTAGTATCGTTTTCTCAGTGTTTTTTGTAATTGTTGCAGTATTGTAACTATAGTTAGATTATCATATTATGAATTCATAAAATTGTATATGCACACTACAAAGGCGTTGAAAAGAAATATTTTCGGCGCTTTTTTTCATATAACGGTTATGAAAATTGGGTTGTATTCTAAGTATATCTAATTCATTGTGAACATTTTAAAATTAAGGGGGACGAGGATATGAGACAGGTTGCTATTTATGGAAAAGGTGGTATTGGTAAATCAACTACGACACAAAACCTTACGGCAGGATTAGCTGAAATGGGTAAGAAAATTATGATTGTAGGGTGTGACCCTAAAGCGGATTCAACAAGATTGGTTTTAGGAGGCTTGGCACAAAAAACCGTTCTTGATACATTAAGAGAAGAAGGCGAAGACATTGATTTGGAATATATCCTTAAAGAAGGATATGGCGGCATAAAGGGTGTTGAGTCTGGCGGGCCAGAGCCAGGTGTAGGGTGTGCAGGCCGTGGAATTATTACTTCAATTAACTTACTTGAGCAATTAGGTGCGTACGAAGAAGATTTGGATTATGTATTCTACGATGTACTTGGCGACGTTGTTTGCGGTGGCTTTGCAATGCCTATTCGTGAAGGAAAAGCAAAAGAAATTTACATAGTATGCTCAGGAGAAATGATGGCGCTTTATGCGGCCAACAACATTGCAAAAGGTATTATGAAGTATGCAAATACTGGCGGTGTAAGACTTGGTGGTCTTATCTGTAATTCAAGAAACGTAGATGGGGAAGCTGCACTTGTAGAAGCAGTTGCAAAAGAGCTTGGTACACAAATGATTCACTTTGTACCACGTGATAACGCAGTACAAAGAGCAGAAATTAATAAAAAGACTGTCATTGATTTTAGCCCAGATGAACTGCAGGCAGACGAATATAGAGAACTTGCAAGGAAAATTAATGAAAATCAGATGTTTGTTGTTCCAACGCCGATGTCAATTGAAAAATTAGAATCTATTTTGATGGAACATGGGCTTATGGATTAATTAAAAGGAGGGAATAGTATGTTACTTATTCGTGCAATTATAAGACCGAATCAGGTTGGTACAGTTTTATCAGAGCTATTATCGGCAGGTTATCCTGCGGTAACAAAAATGGACGTTTACGGACGTGGCAAACAAAAAGGAATTAAGGTGGGCGATGTTTTCTACGATGAAATTCCTAAAGAAATGCTGTTAATGGTAGTAAACGATGAAGATAAGGATGACGTTGTGAAGATGATAATGAAGTATGCCAGAACAGGTGAAAACGGACACTTTGGTGATGGTAGAATTTTCATTAGCCCTGTAGATGAGGCATATACAATCAGTTCTAAAAAAGTCGGATTATAGGAGGGGTTGCTTGTGAAGGAAATAATGGCAATGGTTCGTTTAAACCGAGTAAATGCGACAAAAGAAGCCTTGGCAGAAGCGGGATTTCCTGCATTTACCTGCAGTAAAGTAATGGGAAGAGGTAAAAAAACTTTCAACGCAAGTTTAGTGGAGACTGTTTTAGGAGATGGAGAACTGCCAGTTTCATCTGTTGGTGAGTATTTTACAGAAAGCGCTAGGCTAATACCAAAAAGATACTTTACAATAATTGTGCCTGAGGATGACGTTGAAAAAGCAGTTAATACAATTATGGAAACAAACTGTACAGGAAACCCTGGAGACGGAAAGATTTTTGTTTTACCAATCATAGAATCGGTTCGTATTAGGGATGGAGAATTACAGATGGATTCAGAATCATATTAATAGGAGGTGAGGACATGAGTTCAGTAAGAGACCACTTGTTAGAACAATATAGTGCAAGGGTATATAAAAACAGAAAAGAACACGTAATTACAGCAGGAGAAAATAATCCTGATGTTATTACAGCCAATACCAGAACAATTCCAGGTATTATTACACAAAGAGGATGTTGCTTTGCAGGCTGTAAGGGCGTTGTTCTTGGACCAATAAAAGATGCCGCAATTATAGTTCATGGCCCAATTGGCTGTGCCTACTATTCGTGGGGAACAAGAAGACATAAAGCCTTTGCCGACGAAAAAGACGGTGAACAGGCAGACTGCTACTTAGAATACTGTTTTTCTACCGATATGCAAGAGCCAGACATTGTATTCGGCGGTGAAAAGAAGTTAAAGCAAGCGATAACAGAGGCTGTTTCAATTTTTAAGCCCACAGCAATTTTTATTTGCTCTACTTGCCCAGTTGGCTTAATTGGGGATGATATCCATGCGGTTGCAAGATGGGGCGAAGAAGAATACGGTGTTAAATGTATTGGTTTTAGCTGTGAGGGCTATAAAGGCGTTAGCCAGTCCGCAGGGCATCACATTGCAAATAATCAGCTTATTAAATACATCATTGGTACAGGAGATAAAGCACCTAAGAAAAAATACAGTGTTAACATTTTAGGCGAATACAATATAGGCGGTGACGGTTGGGAAGTTGAGAAGCTGTTAAAGCGTTGTGGAATTGAGGTTGTATCAGTTTTTACAGGGGGCAGCAGCTACCGTGATATTAAAAATTCCCATTTAGCGAACTTAAACCTAGTGCAATGCCATCGTTCCATTAACTATGTGGCAGAGATGATGTACGATAAATATGGCATTGATTGGCTTAAAGTAAATTTTGTTGGTGTTGAATCCACCGTGGAGGCTTTACGCAGTATTGGCAAATATTTTGGCGATGAAGAATTAATTGCTAGAATTGAAGATGTTATTTCGGATGAAATTACCAACGTATTTGATGAAATTCAATATTTGAAGAGTAAATTAAAAGGCAAAACGGCCGCACTTTATGTGGGCGGTTCAAGGTCTCACCACTACCAAACCCTTTTAAAAGATTTTGGCATTAGTACAGTTCTTGCAGGCTATGAATTTGCCCATAGAGATGACTATGAAGGACGTGAAGTCATTCCCGACATTAAAATTGATGCTGACAGTAAAAATATTGAAAGCATTAAAGTTGAAAAAGATCCTAAATTCTATAAAGTTTTCTTATCGGATGAGCAAAAAGAAGCCCTTAAAGAAAAGGGTGTTGAGCTGAATTATTACGAAGGTATGTTTAAGGAAATGGATCAGGGGGCAATCATCTGCGATGACTTAAACCATTTTGAAACAGAAGAGTTTTTACGTATATTAAAACCAGACATTTTCTTTTCGGGTATTAAAGATAAATTTGTTGCTCAAAAAAATGGTTTGCTTTCCAGACAGCTACATTCTTATGACTATAGCGGCCCATATTCAACATTTACAGGTGCAGTGAAATTTGGTCAGGATATACTGATGGGCTTATCAACACCCGCATGGGGATTGATTAGAGCACCTTGGAAACAGATACCAAATTTATCGGGTTCGTTAGGAGGTGAGGATTAATGCTTGATTATACAACAAAAGAAGTAGCTGACAGAAAAGCATTAACTATTAATCCGGCTAAAACATGTCAGCCTGTGGGAGCAATGTATGCGGCGTTAGGGGTACATAAATGTTTACCTCACAGCCACGGTTCACAGGGATGCTGTGCATTTCACAGAATGTTTTTAACAAGACATTTTAAAGACCCTGCGATGGCGTCTTCCAGCTCGTTTACAGAAGGAGCTTCTGTATTTGGAGGAGGAAGTAATTTAAAAACAGCCGCAAAAAATATATTCGATTTATATAAGCCAGACATTATTGCGGTACATACCACATGCCTTTCAGAAACCATTGGGGATGACTTAAATGCAATTATAACAGATATTGATATCCCTGAAAGCAAGTACATAGTGCATTGCAATACACCAAGCTACAAAGGCTCACATGTAACAGGCTTTACCAATATGGTTTCTGGGTTTATTAATTATCTTTCCAAAAAATCTGGCATACAAAGTGAAAAAATTTGCGTAATGCCAGGGTTTGTAAATCCAGGCGATATAAGAGAATACAAGAGACTTCTTAAAGCGATGAAGGTAGAGTATACTATGCTTCCCGATACCAGTGGAGTTATGGACACCCCAATGACAGGCAAATTTGAAATGTATCCACAGGGCGGAACACGCATCCCTGATATTATTGCTTTGGGTGACTGCAAAAAAACCATCGCTTTAGGTATTCAAACCTCAGAGCCATCAGCAGAAGTGCTTCGTAAAAAATGTGGTGTTGAATATGAAGCAATGCCACTGCCAATGGGTGTTGAATTGACAGACAAATTTATTATGGCACTTCAAGATTTATCTAAAGAAGAAATTCCTTACGAAATTGAGGAAGAAAGAGGACAGCTAGTAGATATGATGCTAGACATTCATCCTTACACCTATGGTAAAAAGGTAGCTATTTTTGGCGACCCTGACACAGTTTTAGGGATAGCGGCATTTGTGCTTGAACTGGGCATGATTCCTAAATTCATGATCACAGGAACACCAGGGGTTGCATTTGAAAAGAAAGCAAAAGAGTTATTTGATAAATTTGCAGTAACAGACTGCATTGCAAAAGCAGATACAGACTTGTTCTACCTTCACCAGTTAATAAAGAATGAAAAAGTAGACTTGCTTATTGGCGGAACTCATGGTAAAACTATTGCAAGGGCAGAGGATATACCGCTGGTTCGGATGGGATTTCCGATTATTGACCGCTATATCCATTCCTATATGCCTTTAGTTGGGTATAAAGGTGCAATACGTATGGCAGAACTCATTGCCAATTCCCTAATGGATTATCAGGATAGCCATTGTGATGAAAAAGATTTAGAAGTAGTTATGTAATTAGAGAGAGAGATTTTGACAAAGGCGTCGGCTTTTTGTCAGAGCCTCTCTTTTTTAATTATTTTGAAACCCATAGTCTTTGGTTTATACAACCTAGGCTATGGATATTGTTATTTATGGAAAGATAAGAGTATACAGCAAAGGGAGTGTTTTTATGGACAAAATTTTAGAAGAACGAAAACAGTCCATTGTTTTGAAAAATGAACTTGGATGCAGTGGAACGGGTATTAACTGTGATTCCAATAGCGTTTCTGGCGCTGTAAGTCAAAGAGCATGTGTGTATTGCGGAGCAAGAGTGGTATTAAACCCTATAACGGATGCTTTTCATATTGTACATGGCCCAATTGGCTGTGCCAGCTACACATGGGATATTAGAGGGAGCTTAACCAGTGATGATGATGTATTTAGAACCAGTTTTTCAACGGATTTAAGAGAACAGGACGTTATCTTTGGCGGTGAGAAAAAACTGGAGGCTGCAATTGAAGAAATTGCAAATAAGTATCACCCAAAACTAATATTTGTTTATGCAACCTGTATTGTAGGTGTAATTGGTGACGATGTAGACGCAATTTGTAAAAAAATGTCCCAAAAGTATGATATGCACGTAGTGGCAGTAAAATCCCCGGGGTTTTCGGGTAATAAATCTACAGGCTACAGAATGGCGTGTGATGCCATAATGCAGGTTATTTCACTATACAAAGACCAACCAAAGGGGCAGGGAATTAATATTCTAGGCGACTTCAACCTTGCAGGGGAAATGTGGATTATTAAAAGCTACATGGAAAAACTGGGAATTAAAGTTTTATCCACCTTTACTGGGGATGCAAACTTCGAAAGCATGAAAAGAGCATCAACTGCGACCTTAAACATTGTACAGTGTGCAGGCTCTAGTACCTATTTAGCAAACCGAATGCAAGAAGAAATGGGCATTCCATTTATAAAGGTAAGTTTTTTTGGCGTAGAAGATACCACAGCTTCCCTTATAAAGGTTGCCGAGGCTTTGGGCGATGACCAAGCCAGAGAAAAAGCCATTAGTTTTTGCAAAGAGGAAAGTGAAAAAATTGAAGGCTTCGTGAACCAATATAAGCAGAATTTGCAAGGGAAAAAAGCGGCCATCTATGTTGGCGGCGGCTTTAAGGCAATATCCCTTATAAGACAATTTAAAGCATTAGGAATTGAAACTGTAGTAGTGGGAACACAGACAGGCAAGAAAGATGAGTATGAAGTGATTGAAAGCATTGTGGAAAAAGACACAGTCATATTAGATGATGCAAACCCCGCAGAGCTTGAAAAATATATGAAAGAAAAAAATGCAGATATTTTAGTTGGCGGTGTAAAGGAAAGACCCCTTGCTTATAAATTGGGCATTGCTTTTTGCGACCATAACCACGAAAGAAAGCACCCCCTTGCAGGCTTTGACGGTGTAGTAAATTTTGTTACGGAAATCAACGGCAGTATCAATCACCCTGTGTGGCAGTATATGAGGCAGAAGGAGGCATTCCGCTATGAAAACTAAAATAGAACCCATGGTGAGTTTGAATACCAATCCTTGCAAAATGTGTATGCCATTAGGGGCGGTTACGGCATTTTATGGAATAAAAAACTGTATGTCAATTTTGCATGGCTCCCAAGGGTGCAGCACCTATATCAGAAGGCATATGGCAACCCATTATAATGAACCTGTTGATATTGCCTCTTCCTCTTTAACCGAGGAGGGAACGGTTTTTGGTGGCGAAGTTAATTTACTAAAGGGACTAAAGAATCTTATTGAAATTTACCATCCAGAGGTTATTGGCGTATCTACTACTTGTCTTGCAGAAACCATAGGCGAAGACTTACCTAGAATGATTGGAAAATTTTATGACGAGAATCCAGAACATAAAAATATAGAGATTATTCCTGTAAAATCCCCGGGATATGGCGGCACACAATATGAGGGATATTTTAGTGCAATTTATAGCATTGTAACAAATGTAGCCCAACACGCAGAGGCTAACGATTACGTTAATGTAATTACAGCACCCCTTACACCAGCAGATACAAGGTTTTTAAAACAAACCTTTGAAATGTTTGGTATGAAGATAATTCTTTTGCCAGATGTTTCTGAAAATTTAGATGGTGGTTACAAAGAAGAATATAACAAACTTCCAAGGGGCGGAACAGCCCTTAGCGATATAAAGAAAATGGCTGGAGCTACGGCTACAATAGAGTTATGCAGTGTTGAAATGAAAGATTCCCCAGGTAAATATTTAGAAGAAAAGTTCAATGTGCCTTGCTACAGAGTGAATATGCCAATTGGGTTAAGGGATACGGATATTTTTTATGACCTGCTTTCTAAGCTGAGCGGAAAAGCTATTTCGCAGGAGATTCAAAGCCAGCGAGGCAGATATTTAGATGCCATGATTGACGCCCACAAATATAACGGGGAAGGTCGTGCTGTAATTTTTGGTGAGCCAGACTATGTTGTTTCAACTGTAAGATTGTGTGTTGAAAATGGAATTATGCCGTTGGTGGTTGCCACAGGCTCTGTCTGTTCTAACTTAAAGGAGTTGCTAAAGAATGAAATAGACGACCTTGCTAAAAGATATTTTATAGACAGATATGAAATATTGCATGATGTAGACTTTAAGACCATAGAGTCTTTGGCAACAGAGCTTCATGCAAATCTTTTAATTGGCAGTTCAGATGGCAGAAGAATTGAAGAGGCATTGGAAGTTCCCTTAGTAAGAAGAGGATTCCCAATACATGACAGAGTAGGCGGGCAAAGGCTTAGAATGCTGGGTTATGAAGGTTCTCTTGACTATATGGAGGATATTGCAAACGCAGTATTATCCAAAAAGGAAACCGAATTTAGGGAAAAAATTCATGAACAGTATTATGAAAAAGGCATTAAGGAAGAAAAAGCCACACAGCCTTTAACAGAAGAAAAAGCAAAACAGCTTTTAATGGAAGAGAAAACAAAAAATCATCCCTGCTTTAACGGCTGTGCATCTAATACTGCCAGAATGCATTTGGCGGTAGCGCCAAGGTGCAATATTCAGTGTAACTATTGCGTTAGAAAGTTTGATTGTCCAAATGAAAGCCGACCAGGAGTAACTTCAAAAATATTGACCCCAATAGAGGCATTGGAAAAATATAAAATGGTAAAAAAGGAAATGGATAATTTGAAGGTGGTTGGCATTGCAGGGCCTGGGGATGCATTAGCAAATTTTGAAGAAACTAAAAAGACCTTAGAACTCATTCGAGAATTTGACCCAGAGGTAACATTTTGCTTATCAACCAATGGGCTTATGCTTCCGCAATATGCAAATGAATTAATCAGGTTAGGCGTTAGCCATGTTACTGTAACCATAAATGCCGTAGACATTAATATTGGCGCAAAAATTTATAAATTTATAGATTATAACGGAGTAAAATTTGAAGGTGTAAGTGCGGCGGCAATTTTGCTTGCAAACCAGTTAAGCGGATTAAGAATTCTTGTTTCAGCAGGAATTATTTGCAAGGTGAACATTGTAACACTTAAAGGCATTAACGACAAACATATTCCAAAGATTGTAGAAACTGTGAAAGAGATTGGCTGTTATATTACAAACATTATGCCGTTTATTCAAGTTGAAAGCAGTGCATTTGAACATCTAGAAACCTTAAGCAACAAAGAAATAAATGAAATAAGAAACCTTTGCGGAGAAACAATGAAACAAATGTACCATTGCAGACAATGCAGGGCAGATGCAATAGGAACCCTTGATAACGATAGGTCATTAGAGTTTTCAGGATGCAAGGGTGAATGTGGCTCACAAAAAATTGAAGAAGGAAGGAACTATACTTTTGCTGTTGCCTCCAAAAGCGGTATGTTGGTAGACACTCACTTTGGTCACGTAGCGGAACTATACATTTACGAATATAAAGACGGAGATGTGCGTTACAAAGAAAGAAGAGAAATACAGAAGTATTGCACTGGTGAAGAAAACTGCGGGGATGAGGCAGATAAAATAGACCATATTATTAAAGCCATAGGGGAGTGTGACGGTGTTATTGCTATGAGAATAGGAGAAGCACCGAAAGAAAAGTTGAAGAAAAAAAATATTAAAGTATTTTCTACATATGACAGGATAGATGAAGCAGTAAAACTTGCGGTGCAGCAAATGAGTTAACACATTAAGTTTACTTTAAAAGGAGGAATTTTTTATGGTACAGCCTAAATATCATGTTTTTATATGCACTAGCTGCAGAATAAACGGACAACAGAAAGGGCTTTGTTTTCAAAAAGATGCCGTTGGTTTGGTTGAAAGATTTATGGAAGAAATAGAGGACAGAGATCTATCTGGGGATGTGGTTATAAATAACACAGGCTGTTTTGGTATCTGCGAGAAGGGGCCAATTGTTGTGGTGTATCCTGAAGCCGTTTGGTATGGCAATGTAACTGTGGACGACGTAGAAAGAATTTTTGATGAACATTTTGAAAACGGGAAACCTGTTAAAGACCTAATTATTTAAGATAGAGGATTTTACCTTTGTATCTGAAAAGTGGGGTGAGGATGGAATGATTAGAATAATAGATTCAACATTGTCTTATATTGATAATTATCATGCAACTGGGGAACAATTGCAACTATTTTGCCAGTATATGAAGCAGATAGGAATTGTAGATTTGGAAATATCAATAAAGGCCTATAATATTATGAATACTCTGCCAGAAGGAATTCGCTTTTATCTTCGCCTGGAACCCTTTGATAAAATAAGTGATTATGCCAATGGTATCTATAAATACATTATCCCCCATAGTAATAATATAGAAAAGTGTGTTAGCAGTTTTCAAATAAACGATATAAAGGAAGTAGGGTTATTAAGGCCATATTCCAATTTAGACCATGTTAAAATTGTAGGGCTGGATGACCTTATGTGCAATAATTACGCATATGTTATGAATGAAATACGAACTATATTTGACGGAAAGACAATAAATTTTTGCCCTGAAAACACTTTTGATTGTGCAAGTGCCCTATGCATATTATGGCTTACATCAGGTGGCAAAGAAGTAACCACCTCTTTTGCAGGAGTAGGCGGTTTAGCCGCAACAGAGGAGGTGTACATGGGAATGCACGTGATTAGCCGATACAAAGCAAACCAAAGCCTTGTTGTATTAGAAAACTTAACAGATTGGTACGAAGAGATTACAGGCAACAAAATTTCTTCCATTAAGCCGATTATTGGAAAGACCATATTTCATGTGGAATCGGGGATACATGTGGATGGTATTCTTAAAAATCCTTCTAATTATGAAGCATACAAACCAGAATTAGTAGGAAAAGAAACCACCATTGTAATTGGTAAACACTCTGGCAGTAATTCAATTAAACTAAAATGTAAAGAATATGGCATAAAGATAACGGATATGTCTAAAATCAATTGCATTTTAGAAAAAATTAAGCTACTGAGTATGGAAAAGCGAAGAGGATTAAGTGATGATGAATTTTTGAAAGTAGTTTATGAGGTGCTTGCCAATGAAAGAAAAAAGATGGATAGTTGACACAACTCTAAGGGACGGAGAACAAAGTCCTGGAATTGCGTTTACGCAAGAAGATAAAATAGAGCTTGCTATCATGCTGGATAAATTAGGTGTGCATGAAATTGAAGCTGGAATACCTGAAATGAAGGTTGAAAGCATTAATTATATAGGGGAAATAAAAAAAGAATGTCACAATTCAAAAATTTCATTATGGACAAGAATGAATGTGGAGGATGTTCAATTTGCAGTATCTTTTAAACCTGATATATTGCATATTGGTGTGCCTGTTTCTTATGTACAAATTTACAGCAAACTAAAGAAAAATAAATTATGGGTGCAAAAAACCTTAGAAGAGTGCATGAAAATTACGTCCAAGGCTGGGGTGGAAGTGACCGTTGGCTTTGAGGATGCCTCCAGGTCTGACGAAGGTTTCTTAATGAGCATGGTGAAGATTACCAAAAATTATGGAGGAACTAGAATTAGGCTGGCAGACACGGTAGGGATACTAACACCCCAAAGGGCAGGCAGTTTGGTTAAAAAACTGGTGCAAGAGGCAGAAACAGAACTGGAATTTCATGCACATAACGACCTGGGCATGGCAATAGCCAATTCCATTGAAAGTGCAAAAAGCGGAGCAAATTTTATTGACTGCACTTTATTAGGAATTGGGGAGAGAAGTGGAAATTGCGATATGTATAAATTTTTGAACTCCTGCGACAGAACCTTTGATTTTGGAATTGATAAGAATAACGTTAAAAAAATAGAAAATGTGTTATTAACTAAAATTTGCAGGGGGGAGTTAGATGATCGGTATACTTTTTAATAAAGAAGGAAGGCTGACAGACTTTTACAATTTAGACTGCATTAAAATTTATGATAAAAAAGAGGGCTTTAAAGTGGTAAAAACCATTGAAAATCTTACTTTAGATACCTCCAATCTTTCTTTATTTAGAAATGGTTTAGCCCAATTGTTTAACAGTTTGGGAAAATGTAAGGTTTTGGTGGGCAGTGTTATAACAGGAATCCCTTTTTATTTTTTTAATCAAAATGGAATTGATGTATGTGAGGCTGAGACCTTTTCGGAAGAATTATTGGAACAACTTTACCAAGATTACGTACTTCTTCAGCTAGATGAAAAAAATGATGGGCAAGTGAAAGAAGAAAAAGCGGTTATACCTATTGAGCCAACGGCAGTAAATAGTGAAGGGGAATACTTTTTGGATTTCATTAAGTTGCAAAAATACAGACCAGAAATTTCTTCTAAAAAAGCTTTAATACCATTTTTTTATAACACACTGTTTCAAAAGCTAACAATAGTATGCAGCCACGTTTTCCCGTGGATGGATATTTTTTTAGAACAAAGAAACCTTATAAGCAATGTAAAACGTGAAGAGGGTAAATTCATTATAGAAATTACACACAAAGTTTGCAAAGAATGAGGTGTTTTATGATTAAAACAAATTATGGAATTTTAACAGGGGAATCTGGCGTTGCATACCACAGTAACGGGAGTTTAAAGCAATGTGTTTTGGAGGAAGAATGTTCCTTAAATACACAATTTGGTGTTTTAATACCCAAATATCAGGTTACCGAGGCAAGAACAAAACATAGAAATGCAGTGGAATTTTATGAAACAGGCGTGCTAAAAAGTATTTATCTTGAGGAAAAAACTGCAATACCAACAACCATAGGTCCTATTGAAGCAGAATTAATTACATTTTATGAAAATGGAGCAATTCATCGAATATTTCCGCTGTTTGGTCAAGTAAGCGGTTTTTGGTCTGAAGAAGAAGAAAAAAAATTAGCCCAAGACATTACAATTGATATGCCAGAGGTGCATATTCAAAATAAAGTTTCATGCATTTGTTTTTACCAGGAAGGAACTATAAAAAGTATATCTTTATATAGCAGTGAAGCAGTAACCTTATTAAAGGATGAGATGGAGTATAAAGCCAGAATAGGAATATCTTTTTATGAAAGTGGTAGGATAAAGTCTTTAGAGCCGGCAGTAAATAGTGCGGTAAAAACTCCAGTTGGTGTAATATTTGCATACCACAACGACCCAATGGGCATACATGGGGATGATAACTCGCTAAAATTTAATGAGGACGGAAGTATTAAAAAGGTAACAACAGTTGCTTCATACATAGAAATTAAAGACAAAAATGGCAATATAACAGAAGTAAAAGCCATGAAAAGACCTAGTATGCTTGAACTTGATAAGTATGTAATAGTGCCTATTTCAATAGAATTTTACGAAGAAAAGGTAGAAATAACAGATAGCGATAGGTGTAAAAAATATTATTCTTATAAGGATTATGATATTTCTTCCGTTTATAATGAACAGTACGAATTTGAAAATACTTGTACAGATTGTGCTAACTGTAGTGGGTGCGGCCAAATAAACTAAATGGGGTATTCTATGGAAAAATTTATAATAAGATTAGCGATTTCGTCAAAATACTTAAATGAACTTAATGAAAAGGAAATATTTCAAGGCGCAGATAATGGCAAGTTCTATGTAGAAATTCCTACTGAAATTGAAGAAAATGAACCACTTTCTGATTACATTATTGCTTGTTGTGAAACCGCCTTAATTATGAGAAATCCAAAATATGAAATAGAAAGTGCCAAAGAATTCAATTGTGAATTAATGAAACTTGGAACGACAGAAAAATCTTTTAACTTACTAGTTAATATTAGCTACAATAATGACCAAAATGAATTTCACGATATTATGGTATTTAAAGAAATTAGGGTTGAAAAAATGCTATATGAATTTGAGCTAATGGGGGATAAAACGATGTTCGCCCTTTAGCATAAGTGTTTAAATTAAATAACCATCTCAACCGTTAAGCCTTCTGCTATTTATAGCAGGAGGCTTAAAAATTTATGCCTTTGATTATAGGGTACAAACCCAATAGAATACACTTTATTAAACCATTTAATATAGAGGGGTTCAGGGTTGAAGAAAAAATCGACAGAAATTAGGATGAAGGAGTGTTTTAAAAATTCAGATTATATGGAAAGAAACATCAATGTGGTAAGAATTGTAGCAAAGTTAATAGAAAAAGGCGAAAACCTTGAAAAGTGAAATTTTATGAAAATTTGAACTGCACCAAGGGGAGGTGAATATATGGATAAAGCCGCAATTTATTGTAGATTATCAAAGGAGGACGAAGAAAAAAAAGATGCTGGCGATGAAAGTGAAAGTATACAAAACCAAAGAATTATTTTATCGGAGTTTGCCGCAAGAAATGGATTTATTATTTATGATATTTATATTGATGATGACTATTCAGGCCTTGATAGGGATAGACCGTCCTTTAACGCAATGATAAGAGATGCAAAAAACGGCTGTTTTAATACAGTTATTTGCAAATCCCAGTCAAGGTTTACAAGGGATATGGAGTTGGTTGAAAAATATATTCACGGGCTTTTTCCTATTTTAGGGGTACGCTTTATAGGTGTGGTGGACAATGTTGACACAAGCATTAAAGGCAACAAAAAAGCAAGGCAAATTAACGGGCTTATAAACGAATGGTATTGCGAAGATTTATCCGAAAACATAAGAAGTGTATTTAAAAGCAAAATGGACCAGGGACAGTTTTTAGGCTCTTTTGCGCCATACGGCTACGTTAAAGACCCGAATGACAGGCATAGGCTACTTATTGACGCTGAGGCGTCAGAGGTAGTTAAAAAAATTTTTAGTTGGTACATTGAGGGCTATGGAAGTCAAAAAATACGAAACAAACTGTATGAAGAAAATATACCAACACCAACGGCATATAAAAGGCTTAAAACGCCTAATTTTTTTCATCCATCATTAAAATATGATTATAGCAGTGTGTATGGCATGTGGGCACAAAGTACCATTAAAAGAATTTTATCCAATGAGGTTTACATAGGCTCAATTGTACAGGGTAAAGAGAGAAAGGCAAGCTATAAAAGCAAAAAAGATCGGAAGAG
>JBFWMT010000053.1:0-18231 GCA_050251415.1 Anaerotignaceae bacterium
TGAGGGCTAACGCATTTCGAGTGCGCCCCGTTATGACCACTTCGATACGTCTCCATATAATAATTATTCAGTTTTCGGCGCAGATAACATGATTTCGAGTCAGGCTCGTTATGACCACTTCGATACGTCTCCATATTCTATTTTAACACACAAAGCCTTTCGTAGAAGTCAAGGCAAAGTGTAGAAAAACCGTAGAAATCGGTAAAACACTAAATTTTCAAAATCCCGCAAACCCGCATAAACACAAGGATTTATGGCATTTTCAAGGCAATTGACCGAGTGGATTTCGAGTTTCGCACCTTAAACCGCTCGGACAACTCTCCACAAAAATGTATTATACCATACCCTTACTATTACAAGCAAGGGTATAATATTTTTATATGTATTTATGCGAAATCATAGCCTGCTATCTCACGCAACGCTTTTTTTATACTCAGAACCTCATCTTGCTTAAAGTCTTTAAGCACTTCAGCATTCACATCGTCAATAATTTTTGAAATAGGCTCTTCCAATGCTTTGCCTTTTTCTGTAATAATAACTTGAACCTCACGTCTGTCTTCTTTATTTATCACACGGTCAATAAGGTCTTTTTTCTGCATTCTGTCAAGCACACCAGAAATTGTGGATGTTTCAAGGCAAAGTGTTTCGGCAATCTGCTTAGGCGTAGCGTGAGTTCTACCCCATAAACAGCTTAAAACACCATACTGGGAAGGTGTAACGTCATATTCCGCAAGCTTAACACTTAAAAGTTGAAACACATTATGCTGTGCTGTTGTAAGTAAAAAATTGATACATTCTTTAAGTTCCATAATAATTCCTCTTCCAAATTCGTAATAAAAGCATTATATAAAAAATGACGACCCCTGTCAATTTTTAAATTATAAAAACCTTGTTTTTTTATTCTTTTCTTCATTCATTTCCTTCAACACGCTGTTTACTTCTGCACCCATTAGCAAGATAGATGCCATCATATAAAGCCAAACCAGCAAAACAATTATTGCACCTATAGACCCAAACAAAACCGAATAGTTGCCCATATTTTCAACATAATAAGAAAAACCCGCCGATAACAAAAGCCATAAAAATACCGCCGCCCCCGCCCCTGGAAAAGCCTGCGTGAAGCTAACACTGCAATTTGGCGCAAGTATATACAATATTGTTATTGTAAAAAAACATATAATTGCCATAGCCGCAAAACGATTTATAACCCATGCATCAATAAATTCTGATGATATACCCACAAATTTAGATATAAAAGATAATATGGTTCTTCCAGCAATCAACAACGTAAGGGATGCAAATATTGTAAAAACAAATAGTGTAGTGAACATAAGTACAAATAGTATTTTTTTTAGAAAACGGCGTTCATTTTGCACTTTATAAACCCTGTTTATTTCATCCATAATTCTTTTAACTGCCCTAAGCGGGAAGTAAACCGTAAAAAATAAACTTACCATAAGTATGTTTGCATTTTTGTTTGTACTTACATATATCAAGTATCTGTTAATGATATTAATTACATCATGGGGTAAAATTCCTGAAAATGCCTGAGAAACAGAGTCTGATGAAATATTTGCATAGCCTAAAAGCATGCTTCCCAAAATAATCAGCGGAAAAAAAGAAAATACCATATAATAAGACAACGCCGCCGCACTGCTGCCGATATCATCATTAAAATACCTTTTTATAAGCCTAATTAAAAACTGAACAGGTTGTAAATCAGTAAGTTTCATAAACCACATTCCTTTTGGGTACATTTTTTATAATATTACCCTTACAGTAAAATTTATTATATTTATTTTACCACATAAAAAAATAAATATAAAGAGAAAGACCATTTATAAGTCTTTCTCTTTGATAAATTTATTTTAAAGCATTTCTAATTAATTTGCCCATTTGTGCTGTACCAATTGCTTGCACACCCTCGGTTGCAATATCCGCTGTTCTATTGCCACCATCCAGCACTTTTGTAACTGCCGCTTCTATGGCATTTGCCTCTTCATCAAGCTTAAATGTATAACGAAGCATCATGGCCATAGAAAGTATTGTTGCAATTGGGTTTGCAATGTTTTGTCCTGCAATATCTGGTGCAGAACCATGGATAGGCTCATACATGCCAAACGCACCCTCTCCAAGGCTTGCGGACGGAAGCATACCAATTGAACCTGTTATCTGGCTTGCTTCATCAGATAAAATATCGCCAAATATGTTAGATGTAACAATAACATCAAAATGTTTAGGGTTACGAACTAACTGCATTGCGGCATTATCCACATACATATGGTCAAGTGTAACTTCTGGATAATCCTTAGCCACCTCAATTACAACTTTTCTCCATAAACGTGAGGTTTCCAAAACGTTAGCTTTATCCACACTGGTAAGGCGTTTATCTCTGCTCATTGCAGCCTCAAAAGCAACCTTTGCAATTCGCTTTATTTCCATTTCACTGTATGCCTCTGTGTCATAAGCCTCTGTTCCATACTTTCCATCTCTGTAGCCACGGTCGCCAAAATATATACCGCCTGTAAGCTCACGCACAATAAGTATATCAAGGCTGTCACCCACTATTTCCTTTTTTATAGGTGACGCATCACTTAAGGCATTATGTATAATGGCTGGGCGAAGATTTGCATATAGTCCAAGTTGTTCTCTAAGACCTAAAAGTGCCCTTTCTGGGCGTTGCTCCCCTGGTACATTGTCCCACTTAGGGCCGCCAACTGCACCTAAAATAACAGAATCTGAGGCTTTACAAACCTCCACTGTTTCTTTAGGTAAACATTCTCCACAGGCATCAATGGCATTGCCCCCTGCCAAAACCTCTGTAAAATTAAATTTATGGTGAAATTTTACGCCTATTACTTCAAGCACTTTTAATGCCTCATCTACTATTTCAGGGCCTATGCCATCGCCCTTAATTACCGCTAAATTAAAGCTTGCCATTGTTTTTCCTCCTATATCGAATCAACACTTGGATGAACTTCTTACCCTATTTTACTGCTTGTGTATTTAACCAAACCGCCCTCTGCCATTATCTTCTGCATAAATTCTGGAAAAGGCTCTGCCTTATAGGTTTTACCTGTTGTAACATTAGTAATTACCCCTGTTGCAAAATCAACACTAACCTCATCGTCTGCTTTAATGTCATTTGCCGCTTCTTCACATTCTAAAATAGGTAAACCAATGTTTATGGCATTACGGTAGAATATACGGGCAAATGTTGAAGCAATAACACAGCTGATACCTGCACATTTAATTGCAAGTGGTGCATGTTCACGGGATGAACCACAACCAAAATTTTTAGTTGCAACAATAATGTCCCCTTTTTTAGCCTTATTTACAAAATCTGAATCAATGTCAATCATACAATATTTTGCAAGCTCTTCTCCACTGGATACATTCAGGTATCTTGCTGGTATAATTACATCTGTATCCACGTTGTCGCCATATTTAAAAACTTTTCCCTTTACTTCCATTAGTTCATACCTCCTGTAATTTTTTCTGGGTCTGCAATATATCCTACCAGTGCCGATGCCGCTGCAACTGCGGGGCTTGCAAGGTAAACTTCACTTTCTGTATGACCCATTCTGCCTACAAAGTTACGGTTCGTTGTAGAAATAGCTCTCTCGCCTTCAGCAAGAATCCCCATATGTCCGCCAAGGCATGGTCCGCATGTTGGGGTAGAGAAAATGGCACCTGCTTTAATAATATCCTCTGCATAACCAAGTTTAATACAGTCCAAATAAATCTGCTGTGTTGCAGGAATTACAATAGTTCTTACACGTTTGTGTACCTTTTTGCCTCTCAAAATGTCTGCGGCAATTTTCATATCCTCTAAACGACCATTTGTACATGAGCCAATCACCGCTTGGTCAAGAACAACTTTAAGTCCTTCTGCCTCATCAATTGTTTTTGTGTTATCTGGCAAATGGGGGAAAGATATGGTAGGACGCAATGTGCTTAAATCTATTGTAATTGTCTCGTCATACTCGGCATCCTCATCCGCTTCAAAAATCTTATATTCCTTTGTTGTATGTTCATTTTCGTATGCAATTGTTTTGTCGTCCACAGGGAAAATACCGTTTTTAGCACCTGCTTCAATTGCCATGTTTGCCATAGCAAATCTGTCATCCATGGAAAGATAATTTATGCCGTCGCCCACAAACTCCATAGATTTATATAACGCACCATCAACACCAATTTTGCCTATGATGTGCAAAATAATATCTTTGCCGCTAATCCATTTAGCTGGCTTGCCTGTAAGTACAAATTTAATTGCACTAGGTACCTTAAACCACGCTTCCCCTGTTGCCATACCAATCGCCATGTCTGTACTTCCAACACCTGTTGAAAAAGCACCCAATGCACCATATGTACATGTGTGACTGTCTGCACCTATAATAACTTCACCAGGTGCAACTATGCCTTTTTCAGGAAGAAGTGCATGTTCAATACCCATTTCCCCAACATCATAAAAATGCTTTATGTCCTTTTCCCATGCAAATTCACGACTACACTTGCACTGCTGTGCCGCTTTAATATCCTTGTTTGGTGTAAAATGGTCTAAAACAATGACCACTTTTTCTTTATCAAAAACCTCTGTTGCCCCTGTTTTTTTAAATTCTGGTATAGCTACCGCCGTTGTAATATCGTTACCCATAACTATATCCAGCTTTGCCTGTATTAACTGCCCCGCCTTAACGGTTTCAACCCCTGCGTGTGCCGCAAGTATTTTTTGTGTCATTGTCATTCCCATTTTATTTTTCCTCCTTTAGATATTGATTGGAATTCTGTTCCAATCAAGTATGTAGACAAAGTCAAAACCTTGAGGGCTTTGCCCTCAAACACCCACAAGGGTTACACTGGTCAGCACTTTGCTTCACAAAGCTGTCCTGCGGACAGATGGCATGTCTTTGCCATTGCATAATTGACCAATATAAAACCGTATGAATATGCGGTTTTAATAAAGTTTTTAGTCTTGCTTTTTTCAAAAAGTAAGTGGGTTTGGGCAAAGCCAAAGGTTTTTTATCAGTCTTTTTATACCGTAGTTCCCATACCAACTTTAATCTATAATTTTGTTTACTGCACTTACAACTGCCCTAAGTGATGATTTTATAATATTGCTTGATGTCCCTGCACCAAAACCAATTTTGCCGTTGCCATCAGAAATCTGTACGTAGGAAATAGCCCTTGCCTTGGTTCCGTATTCCATGGAATGCTCACGGTAATCGTTAATTTCCAGTTTAACCTCAAAATGCTTTTCCAATGCATGGGTAAAAGCGTCTATAATACCATTTCCGCATCCACATATTGTTAATGGCTGTCCGTGATAAGTAATTTCCGCCTCAACCGTAACCTCTTCGTCATCGCTTGTGTTAATTTCTTTATATTTCTCAATTGAAATTGGGGCTCTTCCGTCAACATAAGTGTGGAAAAATACGTCCCTTATTGCACTTGGTGAAACATCCTTATGGCTTTTGTCTGAAAGCTTAGTAATAACAATACTGAAATCCTGCTGAAAAGCTCTTGGTAAGAACATGCCATAATTTTGCTCTAACACAAATGCTACACCGCCCTTGCCAGACTGGCTGTTAATTCTAACAATGGGGTCATAAGTTCTTCCCACATCCATAGGGTCAATTGGCAGATAAGGCACTTCCCAATGGTCTGGGTGGTCTTTCATTCTATCCATGCCCTTTCTTATTGCATCCTGATGTGAACCCGAGAAAGCTGTGTACACCAAAGCCCCTGCATATGGATGCCTTGGATGTACCGAAAGTCTTGTTGTTCTTTCGTAAATCTCCACAGCAGAGTCAATATCGCTAAAATCCAATTGCGGGTCAATGCCCTGCGAGAAAATGTTCATTGCAACTGCCATAATATCTGTATTGCCTGTTCTTTCACCGTTACCAAATAAAGTTCCCTCTACCCTGTCTGCCCCTGCCATAATTGCAAGCTCTGTTGCAGCTACAGCAGTACCTCTGTCGTTGTGTGCATGAAGGCTGACAATAAGGTTTTCTCTGTTTTTAAGCTTGCTGCACTGGTATTCAATTTGGTCTGCATATATATTTGCTGTTGCCATTTCCACCGTAGACGGAAGATTTATAATCAGCTTCTTTTGGGCAGTTGGCTTAATAATGTCAATTACAGCATTGCAAATTTCAACTGCATAATCCATTTCTGTTCCTGTAAAGCTTTCTGGCGAATACTGAAAAAAGAAATCTGTTTCAGGGATTTTCTCCGCTTCCGAAATTAAAAGCTTTGCCCCCTCAACTGCAAGCAAAGTTGTTTGATCCATACTGTTGCCAAAAACAACATCTCTTTGCAAGGTGGAAGTTGAATTGTAAAGGTGAACGATTGCCTTTTTTGCACCCTTTAACGCTTGAAAAGTTTTTTTGATGATCTCTGGACGGCTTTGAGTAAGCACCTGAACCACAACATCCTCTGGAATTAAATTTTCATCAATCAGCTTTCTTGCAAACTCAAACTCTGTATCACTTGCCGCTGGAAAACCGATTTCAATCTCTTTAAAGCCCGTTTTAACCAAAAAGTTAAAAAACTCCATTTTTTCCTCAAGGCTCATTGGTATTTCAAGGCTTTGGTTTCCATCCCTAAGGTCTACACTACACCAGATGGGTGCTTTTGTAATAACAGCACTGGGCCATTTTCTGTTAGGCATCTTCATTGTTGGATATGGACGGTACTTTGTGTAATTCATCATAATTTTGCTCCTTTTTGTTGTTTTTTATATGTTTCTTCAAAATTGAAATAAAAAAAGCCCTTCGTCTCCTATAATAGAGACGAAGGGCATAACCTCCGTGGTACCACTCTCATTTGTTCCAAAAAGGAACACACTTAATACGGATACGGGCAGTAATCCAAATAATCCTGCTGAATATCCTGTCATTATAACGGTTGACCTCCGATTCCACCTATTAACACATCCTAAAGGTTTGTTTTTTCAGCGAATCACTCCAAGGCGAGTTCAATTTCTCTCGTATTACTGCCTCGCACCACACGGCAGCTCTCTGAAAATCTTAAGAAATTTACTATTCCTCTTCACAGTGTTGTTAAAGCTATTTAATTGATGTTGAAAACTAATTTATCACACTTGCACTGCATTGTCAACATAAAATTTTCGTTCTGTTTTAACCTACTAATTTCATTAATATTATTAACTATTTTTATGTTACACACTAGTTCAAGCCATAGACAGCACCTTAGTCCCCTAGTGATTGTGCAGTTTACTTCTGCTTTCAGATGGTTCACTAAATGTGTTTGCTTTAAAAAAACGGTTATATACAGGGTATAATACAACTGATACTACACCACCACAAAAGCCGTTATTATAAAGGTTTGCCCCTGCATAGCCAAGTCCTATTTTAAGTATTGCTGCAGAATGCACCATGCCAACCAAAATACCACCAACAAAACCATAAGTACCCGCCATAGGTGCAAGTGTGGTACCCAAAAACACTGCCATTTGTATTCCTTTTGTTGTAGGTGAATATCCCGGACTTATTACCGCACCAATGAAAATTCCAAGCATAATAGGTATAATATTTTTTGCATGCTTACCATTTGCACTAAACCCAATGATTGTAAAAATTCCACCAAGAGTAGCACCATTTAAGTCGCCCTTAACTAAAAGTACATACGTTGTGCAAATAATTGTGTTTACACCCATGTTTATTAGCACCGCACCCATTCCGTCAAGCTGGGTAAAATCGTCCTTACCAACACCTGGTCTCTTAAGCAGTGTTTTGTAGTTTTTAAAAGCATTTTCCTTATCTGCAAGGTATCCCGATACAATAAACACCACTGCTGTAATATATAAGAAAATTGCAAACTTTGTGTTATTCCCCGTTGACCAACAGCCCTCATTTTCAAATGAAAAATCGAATCCAAGCATAACCGGAACCATTACCAATGCCAATAAACCCACAGCAAAACCGCCGTTATAAAGGTTCAATCCACGCAAAATGCCGTTTGTGTGTGCAGCAAGTAACGGTATAACAAAACCTATAACAATACCTGCAATAAGTGCATAAAACACGGATATTGGTGTTATTCCGTTATGCAAATAAGCAACCCCAACAATAGGGCCTAAAGATGTTGCCAAAAGACCGCTTATAAGATTTTTACTGAATTTTTCCTTGCATACAACGCTAAGTAAAAAGCTTCCCAAAAGGATAAACCACATTGTATAAATATTTTTACCAAATAATGCAAATCCAGCCATCAGCCCTAATGTAAAAAGACTTCTTCCATGCATAGGCAAATGATTCAACTTCATTAAAACTGCTGAAAAAAACGTTACCAACGCCACGTTGAAAAATGCAGCCGCCACACCAGCAAGTGCTACATAATCGGTAATAAGTATTGCCTTACTGTAAAAAATTGCTTTCATACCTTCTGGTATAGTACGGTAATCACCCATAACAATTCCCGCAAGGGCAATGCAAAGCGCCGTTAAGTATACCCAATGATAATGCTTTCTGGATTCTCTGTCCATTTGTATAAACTCCTTTTTCCCCCTGAATTTAAATGGCACTGTTTTTTTGCATAATAATGAATTTTTATGCTTACAATACTCAAATATTGTAGTATAATAAGTGAGGGTAGTCAACAACAGATTGACTTTGTATATAAATTAAAACCATATAATTAGGAGGATAAAAATGGCATACGTTAATATTCAGTACGAACCTATGAAAAAATTCAGCAACCATGTATTTTCTAAACTCGGATTTACAGATGATGAAAGTAAAATAATTACCGATGTTTTACTTATGAGTGATATGTTCGGCATAGAGTCCCACGGGGTTCAACGAATGGTACGTTACTACACATCCATAAAAAACGGAAGAATTCACATGGATAGTAAATGGGAAATAATTCACGAAACACCAATAAGTGCCGTTATCGACAACCACCACGGAACAGGTCAATTAGTTGGTCACTTTGCCATGAAGAAAGCCATAGAAATGGCTAAGGCAAATGGTGTTGGTCTTATTTCTGTACGTAATTCTAATCACTACGGTATTGCTGGTTACTATGCAAAATTGGCATGTGACGAAGGCTTAATAGGCATTTCAACCACCAATAGCGAAGCTATTATGGTGCCTACAAACGGTCGTATGGCAATGCTAGGCTCTAACCCAATTGCCATCGCTATGCCCGCCGAACCTTATGACTTTTTCTTTGATGCCTCCACAACAGTTGTAACTCGAGGCAAGGTTGAAGTTTATAACAAAAAAAGTGAAGAACTTCCACAGGGATGGACAATTAACGCAGCTGGTCAATCAGGTTCCGATGCCAAGGATATTCTTAAAAATATAGATGAAAAAAATGGTGGTGGTATTCTGCCCCTTGGTGGTTCAACTGAAAAATTGGGCGGACATAAAGGTTACGGCTATGGAATGATAGCAGAAATTTTTTCTTCTATACTTTCACAAGGGCTTACATCAAACCATACCCACATTGGTGCTCTAGGCGGCACTTGCCACAGCTTTATTGCTATTAACCCTAACCTTTTTGGCGACCCAGAAGCAATTAAGGCTCATTTTAGCACATATCTTGAGGAACTTCGCCAGTCTCCAAAGGCAGAGGGTCAAACAAGAATTTACACTCATGGCGAAAAGGAAGTTGAAGCCTATGCACTTCGCCTTAAAGATGGTTTCCCAGTAAACGAAAACACAATTAAAGAAATGAAAGTTATTTGTGATGAATATGGAATTGATATGGAAAGCTATCTAGGTAAAATGGATATATAAAAAGAAGAAATAAGTATGCGGTTTTTCTTTACTCTAACAGCCGTAATGTTTTTGCACATAGCAATTTACAAAAAAACAAGAAGACAAAGTGTCTGTTTTAAACACTTTGTCTTTTTTTGTCTTAAAATATATTAAATTTGAGAAATAACATCCATAGTTAATTACTGTTATTAAATATTTAAATTTAATTGACTTAATAAAGGTATTTTATCACATAATATAAACGAGAGTCTGTTCTAGTAATACTATGTTTATTGACATATTTGCTTAAATATGTTATATTTATAAAGTGACAACTTTTGTTTTTTATAAAGTTGCTTGTTTGTGCCTTATATCACACCACAGTATAAATATTTATGTATTGCGCATAGAGAGAAAGGAGGTTATTAAATTTATATGATAAAACTTGAGGTGAAAAATCTATATAAAATTTTTGGCTCAACACCACATAAGGTATTGGAGATGCTAAAAAAAGGAAAGTCAAAAAAAGAAATACTGAAAGAAACGGACCATGGAATAGGAGTTAGTAATGCAAGCTTTGCCGTTGAAGAAGGAGAAATCTTTGTAGTTATGGGGTTATCTGGCAGTGGTAAGTCTACTTTAATAAGATGTCTTAATCGTCTTATTGAACCAACAAGTGGCGTGGTATACATTGATAATCAAGATATAATGAAATGTGATAAAGCTCAATTAAGAGAAGTTAGGCGAAAAAAAATAGGAATGGTATTTCAAAATTTCGCTTTACTACCACACCGTAGTGTAGAAGAAAATGTAGCATTTGGTCTCGAAATACAAGGCGTGGGAATTGATGAACGTAATGAAAAAGCATTGGAATCATTAGAATTAGTAGGACTAAAAGGCTATGAAAAATCAATGCCTTCAGAATTAAGCGGTGGTATGCAGCAACGTGTTGGTCTAGCAAGAGCTTTGGCTACTAATCCTGACATTTTACTTATGGATGAAGCCTTTAGCGCATTGGATCCGTTGATTAGAAAAGAAATGCAAGATGAGTTGCTTTCTTTACAATCAAAGATGCAGAAAACAATTATTTTCATAACTCATGACTTAGATGAAGCCTTAAAAATAGGCGATCGCATAGCTATTATGAAAGATGGAGAAATAGTGCAGATTGGTAATCCTGAGGAAATATTGAGGCATCCGGCAAATGATTATGTAAAAGAATTTGTTCAAGATGTAAACCGTGTAAAGGTAGTAACAGCAGGCTCTATTATGAAGAAAGTTGATACGATTGTGTATTCCAAAGATGGTGCCAGAATTGCAGTAAGAAGAATGAAAGATGCAAATCTATCCAGTGTATTTGTTGTTGATAAGCAACGCAAAATAAAGGGAATTGTTACTATAGAAGACACAATGGGGTTAATTAAGTCAAATAAGGATGATTTAAGTGAAATAATCGATACTGATATAAATGAGGTTTCCCCAGACGTTTTAATAGAAGATATTATACCATTATTCATGAATTCAAGGTATCCAGTAGTGGTAGTTGATGAAGAACGTAAAATTTTGGGTATCATATTCAAAGTTTCCGTACTCGCAGGAATAATGGGAGGGGAGGGAGAAGATGATTAGACTACCAATAGGGTTTTATGTAGAAAAAGGTGTTGATTGGTTAACAAATAATCTGGCTGGCTTTTTCGGAGGAATAAAATTTGCGATAGAGTCGATAATAAACGGATTTGAATTTGTTTATGTCAGCATTCCCTTTGTTATAATGTTAATTTTGATTACGGTTCTTGCATACTTTACAGCTGGAAAGAGAACAGCCATTTTTGCAGTGTTTGGTTGTTTATTAATTAAAAGTATAGAATTATGGCAAATGACTATGAAGACATTTGCCCTAGTTACAACAGCAACTTTAATCGCACTTATTATCGGGTTACCACTTGGAATTTGGATGTCAAGAAGTGACAGATTGAATAAAATCATGAGGCCTGTACTTGACTTTATGCAGACCATGCCTGCATTTGTTTACTTAATTCCTGCCGTGTATTTTTTCGATTTAGGTCCCGTGCCAGGTGCTGTGGCAACCATTATATTTGCTATGCCACCAATAGTACGTTTAACAAGTTTAGGTATTAGGCAGGTTCCCTCTGATGTTGTAGAAGCATCACGATCCTTTGGAGCAACTCCTAAACAAATGCTATTTAAGGTACAGATACCGTTGGCTATGCCCACAATTTTAGCAGGTTTAAACCAGACAATTATGCTATCGCTTTCTATGGTAGTAATCTCTGCAATGATTGGCTCGGGTGGACTTGGAGATGTAGTTTTAAAAGGTATTTCCCAAATGAAGATTGGTGACGGTTTTGAAGGTGGTTTGGCGGTTGTTATTCTTGCAATGATATTAGACAGAGTAACACAAAGTATTGGAAAACCTAAGAGTTTAAGTGGTGGAAAAAAATAATTTGAATGACAAATTAAAAATTATAGGATTAATAATTAAAGGAGTGTAGTGTATGAAGAAATTTTTATCATTAGTTTTAGGGGTAGTATTAGCGACGAGTCTTGTTACCGGATGCTCGTCCAATACTAAAAAAGAAGAAGCTAAATCAGAAACAAAAAAAATAACAATTGGATATGTAAACTGGTCAGAAGGCATAGCAATGACAAATCTTGCAGCTGCTATACTAGAAGACAAAATGGGTTACGAAGTTGAATTGGTATTAGCAGACGTTGCACCGATATTTACTTCATTAGCAAGTGGAAACACCGATGTTTTCTTGGACACTTGGCTACCTGTTACACATGCTGATTACTTGGAAGAGTATGGTGACGATATAGTAGATTTAGGCGTTAGTTATGAAAACGCACTAATTGGCCTCGTTGTGCCATCTTATGTAGATATTAACAGTATTGATGAGTTAAATGATAGTAAGGATTTGTTTGATGGTAAAATTATAGGAATCGATTCAGGTGCTGGAATTATGGGTGCAACTGAAAAAGCAATTGAAGAATATAATTTAGACTTTGAATTGGTTAGCGGAAGTGGCCCAGCTATGACAGCATCTTTAAAAAAGGCTATTGATAATAACGAAGCCATTGCAGTTACAGGATGGACACCCCATTGGATGTTCTCACGCTGGGATTTAAAAGTGTTAGATGACCCAAAAGGAATATATGGTGATGCTGAAAACATCCACATGTACAGCAGAAAAGGATTTGAGGAAGATTTACCAGAAGCGGCTACGTTATTTAAGAATTTTAAATTTTCAGATGAAGTATTATCTGATTTAATGGGTGCAATTGAAGATAGTGATAAAGATCCTCTTGATGTTGCAAAAGATTGGGTTAATAATCATGAAGAACAGGTAAACACTTGGCTTGGTAAATAATTATTTGAATTAAATAAAACCATTTTCTTTTAAAGAGTGGGAAACCTTACAAACACAAGGCTTCCCACTCTTTTATACATACTTTCCAAATTTATATACAACCATTTAGTTGTGCTAAATACTTTTAACCATTTTTTAAAAAGCTTTTTCCATCATTAGTTTTTTAAACTTCTTCTCTGAAAGGATTTCATTTGTTATAAACTCACCATTGAAAAATAAACTGTAAGATGTAAATGGAGCATAGGCATTTTGTGCTTGCTCTGTTGTTTCAAATCTTACTGCTTTAAATGGTGTACCCTTTTCATTTGCAACAGCTTCAATTAAAGGTACATACTTTGCTGTAAACGGGCATTGATGTGTGTAATAAAGCACAAAACCAGGTTCCTCTAATTTGGTAGATTTAACACTATCTTTAAAACAAGGTTTCATAGCTGACTTATCAAAAGACAAATACAATAACTCATAAAACGGCTCTGCTGTATCCGCCAATTTAAAACCCTTATATCTCAAATACTTGGGGTCTGAAAGAAATGGCATTTTCTTTTTAGAAGATAAAATCACAAGCCCCTGTTTGCCCTTTTCTTTGCTGTCCTTAATACATTCCTCCAACAAAATATTAGAGTTCCCCTGTCCCTTAAATTGCCCCGATACCCAAAAGCAATCTATATACATATATCCGTCCGCTTTAATTGGCGACCATGCTTTTTCAGCAGGAATATATTCAATGAAGCATTTACCACGCATGTCCCCTTTTTTAAATACAAGCCCATCAGCAAATCTTTCAGCAAGCCAACTTTTTTTTGCAGACACCTGGCAGTCTTTGTTGTTGGAAATGGCACAGCAAATATGCTCTTGCTCTAAATTATCCTTAGTCACAGTAATTATTTCCATAGTTTTCCTCGAATTCACATAATGTAAATGGTTTTAAATTATAACTTCCCTTCACTACACAAAGTTGCGTGTAGCTTCAAAACGTGTAAAATTGCTTCTGTATAAATCGGGGTGACGAGACTCGAACTCACGACTTCTGCGTCCCGAACACAGCGCTCTACCACCTGAGCCACACCCCGTTATACCATTTTATTTTAATACAAAGTAAAAATATGTCAACATGTTTTCTGCTTTTTTCACCTTTGACAAGCCAATTTAGTAACACCCTTCTCTTTTTTCTCATAATATAAAACTGCAACCAACCTTTAGGAGGTTATTAAATTGACCCAGAACTACCAGGATTACTATATGGCTTTTGGTTGTCAAAAGCAAAAATACGAAGAAGAATGTAGGTGTGTAAAAAGCAAGTACGAAGACGCTTGTGCCATTACACCTGAAGATTTTTGTTACGAAGTTTTAGACTGCAACGACTGCGTTATGGAACACGTTGGCATGGCACAAGCCTATGTTCCTTACCAAACAGATTTTAAAACATTTGCACAAGAGGAAGGCCTTGCCTGCGGTACTATTTTCCCTCAGCTTGTAATGCCATATACCCGATGCAGATATTTAGGAAGGAGGTAACTTAATGGAAAGAGAAGCTCTTTTAAAAACACTTACAGAGCTTGATTTTATGGCAACAGATTTAGCTCTTTTTCTTAACACTCATCCAACACATGAAGATGCCATTGCAATGTATAATAAAATTATTAAAGCTGCTGATACTGTTCGCACAAAATACGAAAAAGTTGCCGGCCCAGTATGTGGTAGCAGAAGCATAAACCGTTGTGAAGACAAATGGCAGTGGGACGATTGCCCATGGCCATGGCAATGTTCTTTTAATTTTGAAGCTCCCAAAGCGAGGTGTAAATAAATGTGGATCTATGAAAAAAAGCTTGAATTCCCCGTTAAAATAAAAACTCCTGATGCCCGTCTTGCTAAAATTATGATAGAACAGTATGGTGGTGCATATGGCAATTTGATATGCTAAAAACAACGCTTACTGCACACCTTATGTAATGCTGTTTTCACGTAATATCAAAACCACTCCACCCTTTGTGTGTTTTCATTTTATTGAATTTTTTCACTATTAATTATCTCTTGCGCTTCCTCTATCTTCATATGTTTTTTTATTATTATAGCTAGCCAAATATTGTAAGCTAATGCACTCAATATCAAAATTAATAGAAGCCATTCCGTCACCCATTCCACTTCAGGAAATAATAGTGCAACTGCACAACCTAATGCAATTAAAATATATCCTCCATAGGGTGCCACTGGTTCAAATTTTCCAAACAGCTTACGGTAAACCCTTTTCATTTTTGCTTCCCTTTTTTTCTCCTTATCATATTCTTCTTTTGAAATTGAAATAGAAATTCCTTTTAAAACTAAATATGCAAAAATTATCAAATAAAAAAAATCAGTTACCTCGTTAAAGTGTAATAATATATATATAATGGCACCACCGCCACCAAAAATAGATACTAATAGGTCTTTCCAACTATATATTTTCATAATCAACCTCCAGCTATACAAATACTTCCTGCCTATTACTATATCACTTTTCTAATTGGCAAGCAAACTTCATAATACATAAAAACAATCAAACTCAATTTATAAAGATGTTTACCCAAAAAACAAAACAGCGGCAATCACTTTTATGTGATACCGCTGTTTAAAACTCTGACAAATAAAAATATGTTTTTTTTCTACTGTTTAGTCCCTTATTATGTTTTTGTATTCCTCTGACGTCATTTCTTTTGTTATTTTTCCATGTTCAATAAAAAGCACTCTGTCCGACACATCCCTAACAAACTTCTCGTCATGGCTTATTATAAGTATACCTATGCCTTTTTCACTTGCTAGGTTTTTTATAATTTTAATCATTTCTACTACTAAAGCTGAATCCAATGCCGCTGTAGGCTCATCAAAGCACAAAAGCTTAGGGTTGGTAACACAGCTTCTTGCAATGGCAACCCTCTGTTTTTGCCCACCACTAAGCTGTGATGGCTTACTGTTTATCTTTTCTCCAAGACCAAGGCTTTCAAGCATTTTAACTGCCTCTTCGTTAGCCTGGGTACGTGAAACCTTATAAACATCTGTAAGTGCAATGGTCACATTTTCCAACACCGTCATGTGAGGAAAAAGATGATATGCTTGAAAAACCATGCCAAGTTCGTGGCGTATAAGTGCCAGTTCACTCTTATTAGCATAAGTTGTAATGCCTTTTTCTGTTTTACAAATATTTTTATCATTTATTGCTATAGAGCCTCTATCACATTTTTCAAGGCCGGTAATGCATCTAAGTACTGTTGTTTTGCCTGCACCGCTTTGCCCAACCAGTGAAACAATCTCACCACATTCAACATTAAAACTTACATCATTAAGCACAACTGTATCATTAAACGCTTTAAAAAGCCCATCTGCTTGTAACAACATATTTTTCACCTACTCTTCGTAATTAACCTTTCTCTCTATTCCCTCAAACGCCATGGTAATTATGTATGTAAGCACCAAATATATAACTCCTGCAATTAAATATGGTACAAGCGTTGCATCTCTTACTGCAATACCTTTGGCATATTTTAAAATATCGCTCCAACCCACTGCATACACCAAAGATGTATCTTTAACAAGCGTTATAACCTCATTGCCTATTGATGGCAATGTACGCTTAATAACCTGTGGCAATACTATTTTTAAGTTAATTTGCATAGACGAAAAACCAAGTATGCTTGCAGCCTCTCTCTGTCCTTTTTCTATGGACTGTATTCCCGAGCGAAAAATTTCGCCAAAATAAGCAGCGTAGTTCAGCACAAAAGCAAAAATAATAGAATTAAATCTTCCAAATTTTATACCTATACTTGGCAAGCCGAAAAAAATAAACATAATTTGAAGTAGCAGCGGCGTACCTCTAAGCACCCAAATATAAACTTCTGTAACCTTACTTACCGCTTTAATTTTGGAAAGCCTTAACCCTGCCACCAAAACACCCAACGGTAGTGACAATATAAGTGAAACTAAAAACACACTTAATGTTAAGCCTAATCCCTCTAAAATTTGAACAAGATAATTCATAGCATTTTCCCCTTTGAACTACATTTCCTAATACGCAAATTTAGCCGCCAAATATTTTGGCAGCCAAATTCAATTGTATATTTGTATATTATGTTATCATTTATTTACTGCAAAATATCCTCTGCAAACCATTTTTCAGATATTTCTTTGCCTTTGCCATTCGCCTTAATCTCTGTAAGGGCACCATTTATAGCTTCCACCAAAGCGGTATCTTCTTTTCTTGCACCAATGCCATATTCCTCTTCGCCAAAGTTTTCTTCAAGAACCTTGTACTCTGTTCCCTCATGCTGAGAAATGTAGTAGCGTATAAGAACTTCATCTGCAACAACTGCATCTGCTCTGCCAGCTTCCATATCAAGCAAACATTCTTCATATGTACCAAATGTTACATATTCGCCAAATGTATCCATAATTTCAGGCATTGCCATCATTGCTTCTTCACTGCTGGACTGTGCCTGAGTTGCTACAGTTTTGCCACTAAGGTCTGCGAGGGTTTTAATTTCAGAGTCTCCAAGAACAAGTACAATTTGTCTGTTATTAAGGTATGGCTGTGTAAACAGTACCTTTTCTTTTCTTGCATCTGTAATTGTATAACCATTCCATATAAGGTCAATATTTTTGTTTGTAAGTTCTGTTTCTTTCATTGCCCATTCAATCGGCTGAAATTCAACTTCAACACCAATAATTTCACCTGCAGCTTTTGCAAGTTCCACGTCAAAGCCAACAAGTTCATTGCTTTCATCCCTAAAGCCCATAGGCGCAAATGTATCATCAAGGCCAACTATAACCTTGTCATAACCAATATCATCTGTTGCTGGTTTTTCTGCTTCGCCTTCTGTTTTTTCCTCTGCAGCAGTGGCTGCTGGTGTTGTTTGGGCTGTTTTTGATGCACAGCCTGTTAATGTGCCAAATACCATTGCGGCTGCTAAGCCCAATGCTAATACTCTCTTTTTCATTTAAAAACCTCCTAAGCTTAATCACCAATTATGTGCTATCGCATTATCATACTAAAGCAGTAACGCAGTTTTGTCAAGTAATTCAATAAATTTTGCTATTGACTAAATAGAATATTTCACATAAAATGTATTGTGCATTTA
>JBFWMT010000054.1:0-17310 GCA_050251415.1 Anaerotignaceae bacterium
CTGATATGGCTGCAAAAAACATGCCTGCTATAACCGAAACAATGGATAGACCACCCTTAATACTGCCCAATATAGATTCTGAAAAAGCTACAAGCCTTTTGGATATTACTCCTCTTGCCAACAAATCCCCTGCAAGGATGAAAAATGGCACTGCAATCAGTGGAAACGAGTCAGTTGCGGCAAACATACGCTGTACCACAATCAGCATTTGCAAGTTTCCCTTTAACAGCACAACAACTGCCGCTAATGCTATGGCAAAGGCTATAGGCACACCAAGTATAAGGCACAAAACGAAGGTTCCAAACAGCAATAAACTCATACTTTTTCAACCTCCTTTTCGCCCAAAATATGGGTTATAAGGGCAATAACGTGTACAATCATTATTCCACAACCCACAGGGATTGCGGCATACATATACTTCATTGGTATATGTAAGGCAGCAGATTTTTGCGTGCCCACCATTCCCATATATTTAATACCGTAAACAACTGCTATAGCAAAAAGTATACCACACAGAATATGTACAAAAATCCTAAATGCCTTTCTTGCCGTTGGCGGAAACAGGTTTTGTACTACCTCTACCGAGATATGTCCACCCGCCTTATATACACAGCCTGCACCTATAAACGTGGACCAAACAAGAAGATACCTAGCCAACTCCTCACTCCAAGAAAGAGCTGTAAAAAATACACGGCATATTATCTGCACAAATGTAACTACTACCATTGCACCTAAAAGTCCAACACTTAAAACAGTGCATACTTTATTAAGCCTTTCACTTGCTTTTTTTATGACGTTTGACACTGCCATAAGTTATCACTCCCTGTACCTTAGTCTACTTAAGTGCTGCATCAATTGCGTCTATATATTCTTGGTACTGTGCACCATACTTATCGTAAACAGGCTGTACCGATGCCTTAAATGCTTCAAGGTCAGGTTCCATTACAACCTCCACACCATTTGCTTGAATATCTGCAAGCTGGCTTGCTTCATTGTCTGCAACCCACTGGCGTTCATGCTCTGCTGCTTGCTGTGCTGCTTCCTTAAACACTACCTGAACATCCGCAGGAAGGCTCTGGAATTTTGCAAGACTCATTGTAATAATAGCCGATGCATAAGCGTGGCGTGTCATTGTAAGGTATTTCTGGGATTCCCAAAGTTTATAGGAATGGATAACATTTACAGGGTTTTCCTGTCCATCAATTGTGCTCTGCTGTAATGCTGTTAACGCTTCTGTCCATGCCATTGGCACTGCATTTACACCAAGTGATTCAAAAGTTGAAATATAAACTTCATTTTCCATAACTCTTATTTTTAAGCCTGCAACATCTGCTGGAGATGAAACAGATTTAACACTGTTTGTAAGGTTTCTAAAGCCTCTTTCTGCGTAAGCAAGACCCTTTAAGTTAACGCCTTCAAATTTATCTAAAAGGCTTTGACCTACTTCTCCGTCCAAAATTTTATACGCCGCTTCATTACTTGGAAAAAGGAACGGCATATCCAGCACGCCCATTTCTGGCACAAAATTTACGAATGGTCCGCTTGTAATGATACCCATATCAAGTGTTCCCATCTGCATACTTTCAAGCATTGTTCTTTCATCACCCAAGGAACCATTCGGATAAATTTCAATGGCATAAGCACCATTTGTTCCTTCTGCAACAAGTTCTGCAAACTTTTCAGCTGCAATCTGAAAACTATCCTGTTCGTTTACAGTTGTGCCCAGTTTAATCACAATTGCATCCGCAGGGCCTTCGGTTGCAGGTGTTTCTGCTTTTTCTTCTGCCGCCGGTGCTGCCGTTTGTGTTGATGCACTGCTTCCACCACAGGCTGTAGCCCCCAAACCTAACGCCATAGATAACCCAATAATTGATACTAATCTTTTCATCTTCATAATAAGCCCTCCTAAAATTCCCCTCATTGTTAATTTTATTTGTAACCCACGCTATGTCCTCTATTCATAGCGTGGTAAAAGACAATTTATCAATCCTTAAATACAGCTCCTGTGTTTGCACTTGTTACCATATCTCTGTATCGTTTAAGGTATCCACCTGAAACCTCACGCATTACAGGCTTAAAATCTGCCATACGTTTTGCAATTTCATCTTCGTCTACCAAAAGCTCAAGCTTATTATTTGGTATATCAATAGAAATAATATCCCCTTCCTCAATAATACCAATCATACCGCCTGCCGCCGCCTCTGGAGAAATATGGCCTATAGACGCACCACGTGATGCTCCCGAAAAACGTCCATCTGTAATAAGTGCTACAGATGAATCCAGACCCATGCCTGCAATTGCGCTTGTAGGTGAAAGCATTTCTCTCATACCAGGGCCACCCTTAGGGCCTTCATAGCGTATTACAACAACATCCCCTGAAACAACCTTGCCTGCAAGAATTGCCTCAATACTTTCTTCCTCGCTGTTATAAACCTTTGCAGGGCCTTGGTGCACCATCATTTCAGGCAGAACAGCACCTTTTTTAACTACTGAACCATCTTTTGCAATGTTCCCCCAAAGTATTGCTAAACCGCCGTCTGGTGAATATGCAGTTTCCTTGGTTCTAATAACATCATCATTTAGTATTTGTGCCTTTTCAATATTTTGGGCAACCGTTTTGCCTGTGCATGTAATAAGGCTTGTATCAAAAAGTGCGTGTTTGGCCAGTTCTTTAATAACTGCACTTATGCCGCCTGCATCGTCAAGATCTACAAGGCAGTCTTTTCCTGCTGGGCTAAGCTTAACAAGGTGCGGTGTCTCTTTACTTATTTTATTAATTTCTTCAAAATCAATTTTAACCCCTGCCGCATGTGCAATGGCTGGAAGATGAAGGACTGTGTTTGTTGAACAACCTAGTGCCATATCTGCATGCAATGCATTTTTAAGGGATTTTTCAGTTACTATATCTCTTGGACAAATATTTTTCTCAAGCAATTCCATAATCTTCATGCCTGCGTGCTTTGCAAGACGAATGCGTCCTGCATGAACGGCGGGAATTGTGCCGTTTCCAGGAAGGCCAAGACCTATTACCTCTGTCATACAGTTCATTGAATTCGCAGTAAACATGCCTGCACATGAACCGCATCCAGGACATGAATTATCTTCAACATCCATAATTTCTTCCTCACTGCACTCATTTCTGCCTGCCTTGCCAACAAATTCAAAAGCATTAGAAAGAGTTGTTTTGGTACCATCTTTCAATCTGCCTGGCATCATAGGGCCGCCGCTTACAAAAATTGACGGAATATTAAGGCGAAGTGCCGCCATAAGCATACCCGGTACAATTTTATCGCAGTTAGGTATAAACACAAGGGCATCAAAAGGGTGTGCCATTGCCATAATTTCAACGGAATCTGCAATATGCTCACGGCTGATAAGGGAATAGTGCATGCCGTCGTGGCCCATTGCAATACCGTCACAAACACCTATTGCTGGAAAAACAAAAGGTGTACCGCCTGCAATTCTTACTCCATCTTTAACTGCATCGGCAATTCTGTCCAGATACATATGCCCTGGAATGATTTCATTTTTTGCACTAACAATACCAATCATTGGTCGTCTTATTTCTTCATCTGTAAGGCCTAAGGCTTTGAACAAAGACCTGTGGGGAATTTTTGTTGCCCCTGTTTTCATGTTATCGCTTCTCACTTAAAACACTCTCCCTTTAAACATATTTATATATTGAGTTTACATTACGTGTCGGAATTTGTCCAACAACTCAGTTGTTTATTACTCAATATTATACGTTTTAAGTTGAAAAGTCAATATTATATGGACATTTCATTATGAATTTGGTAAAATTGGTCATACAGCATTCTCTTTTGCATGCTTTTAAATACAAAACAGCGCCTGTTGCCATGCATATGTAAAATGTGTTATGTTACTTGTATTATATAGAACGAGGTGGAAAATATGCGCAACGAATTTATACCTGTATCTCAGGTGATTGCAGGCAGAATAAAAGATATGATATTTTTAGAGAAAAAGTATATGCCAAACGACAAACTGCCTAACGAGTATGACCTTAGCGCACAGCTTGGTGTAAGCAGAACGTCCTTGCGAGAGGCTATTAAAATACTTGCGGCTAATGGCATACTTACCATAAAACGGGGAAGCGGTACTTTTGTATCTGCAACGCCTGACAACAAAAATGACCCCTTTGGAATGGGCTATTTGGATGACAAGAAAAAACTTGTAAAGAATTGGTTTGAGTTTAGGCTGATACTGGAGCCGCCTAATGCACGCCTTGCGGCTAATAACGGCACAGATGAGGAAATTAAGGCAATAAGCGACTCTGCTACACGCATTACTCAGCTTATTAAAGAAGGAAAAAGTATCGTTGCGGAGGACCAGCTATTTCATGCCGCTATTGCAACTGCTACGCATAACGATGTAATTAAGCTTACAATGCCATCCTTAGAGGCGGCAGTAAGTGATGCCATAACCACATCTACAAAAATTGGTACTAGCAAACGGTCACAGGAAAACGTACTGACCTACCACACTGCCATTGCAGATTTTGTAAACCTTCGTGATGGAGATGGTGCGGAAATTGCGATGAGATATCATATACTGCGGGGACTTAAAGACCTAGAAAAAGCATAAAATTAAGGCAGTGAAAAACCTTGGGCCTTGCCCAAACCCACTTGCTTTTTGAAAAAAGCAAGACCAAAAACTTTTACAAAACCCGCATATATATGCGGGTTTTAAATTGGTCAAGTATGCAATGGCAAAGACATGCCATCTGTTCGAAGAACAGCTTTATAAGGCAAAGTGCTGACCTGGCAATGGCAAAGACATGCCATCTGTCCGTAGGACAGCTTTGGGTCGCAAAGTGCTGACCAGTGAAACCCTTGTGGGTGTTTGAGGGCAAAGCCTTCAAGGTTTTGTCTTTTCATAGCATTAACATTAAAGCGTTTTAATCTTTCCGTCCTTTATTATATCAATATTTTCATAGTCTTCTGTTTCAACAGATAGCTTTTTTTCTCGCAGCTTTTTGTTAACAAATTGTGATGTAAGGTTGTAGATAACTGCAAACACTGGCACACCAATTACCATTCCCACAAATCCGAACAATCCACCAAAAAATAAAATAGCAAACAATACCCAAAATCCAGACACTCCTGTGCTTTGACCCAATATTTTAGGGCCCAAAATATTACCATCAAACTGCTGTAAAATTATTATAAAAATAATAAAATAGAAGCTTTGTATTGGGTTTACCGTAAGTATAAGCAACACACATGGCACAGCCCCAATAAAAGGGCCAACAAAAGGAATTATGTTTGTTAAGCCAATAATTACGCTTATAAGCATAGTATATGGCATGTCCATAATAGTAACAACAGCAAAGCATATAATACCTATTATAATTGAATCTAACAATTTTCCACGAATGAAGCCACCGAAAATTTTGTTTGCAAAACGCACCTCGCCAATCACTGCATTTGCCATAGGCTCACTGAAACAACAGTAAATAAGTTTTCTTGATTGTGCCATAAAATGAGTTCTTCCTTCCAAAAAGTATATGGATACCACACACCCTATAATAATGTTTTTTACCACACCCAGTGCGCCCATTATTCTAGTGGAAAACTCTGTTACTATCATTTGTACATTTACCATTAGGTCAGTTTCTATCCACTCATTAAAGTTATTTAACCAACCAGAAGAAATCTGATTAAAATATTGTGTAATTTCAGGATTTTCCTTCATATAGTTGTCTGACCAAGTATAAAATTTTTCCATGTTATCGGGCATAGACTCTACAATTGTAGTGACACTTGTTACAACTTGTGGAAGTACTAAGTAAAATAATCCAACCATAACCAATAATCCTATTATAAGGCTAAGGCCTACCGAAATTTTTCGTGCAATGGCTTTTGCCTGTAACGGTTTTTTCACCTTTGGCCCTAGCATTTTGGCAAACATTTTCTCAAGTTTTACGCAAATGGGTGTTAACAAATACGCTATTACGCCTCCATATAGAAAAGGCATAAGAATGCCAAAAAAATCTTTTACGGAGCCTAAAAAACTTTCTGCCCTATAAATGCAAAAGAAAAATACAATACTTAAAGCAATTGAACCAAACCCCGTTAGACTTAAGTTCATATACTTTTTAAATCCCTGATTTTTCATTTAAAAATCCCTTTCCTCGTAGTAGCAACAACATTATAACCATATAAACGATTATAACTGCAAAAGGTTTGAAAAGCTATTAAAAAATGTGCCAATATCTTTACATATACATAAATAGGGATACCTATGTAAAAACACACATGGCATCCCCATATTTATAATGTTTCTTCTTCGTTGTAAATTGATGCCCTGTTTTTGCCCAATGCCTTTGCCTGATAAAGGGCGGCATCCGCCTTTTCATAAAGCTGTATAAATGTATTTCCATGTTCTGGGCATATGGCAATGCCAATACTCATGGATATTGTATTCTCTTCAATACCCTTATAAGCAATATGTTCAAACCCTTCTGCTATTTCCTCGGCTTTTCTTAGCAAAAACTTTTCACTTGGTATGCGTTTAATAAATACACAAAATTCATCTCCGCCCATACGTGCTACTATATCATCACTTCTGAAGCTCGCTTTAAGCACGTCAGCAATACTGCGCAGAACAAAATCTCCCGCATAGTGACCATGCATATCGTTTATATTTTTAAAATCATCTAAATCCAGCATAAGAAAAGCACTTCTTGTACCTTCGTATTCTTTAAGAAGCTGTGTGATAAAGCTTTCTGCCGTTACCCTGTTATAAAGGCCTGTAAGGGAATCCCTTTCAGCTTTATGCTTTAGCTGGAATTCTATTTTTTTCTGTTCATCAATATCCTTGGCATAAATAAAACAAAGTATATCCCCTGTGTCTGGGTCCGTAAGCAAGTTTGCAGTAGAATTTATCCACCTATATTCGTTAGCATCAGTTCTGCACCTAAGCGACATGGAAAGTTCCCGTCTGCCGCTTTCAAAAGCTTCTGTCAGGTTTTTTCCCTTGTAAATTTCTTTGGTTTTTTCCAAATCATCAGGGTAAATATATAGCCCGTTGGCGGCAAATATTCCGATATCAAAGGTTAAGTTATCTGCCTTAGAAATTAGTTCTCTTTCCCCAATTACAAGGGAAATCACCTTGCTTTTTGTAACATTTACAGACAGCACTCCCAACGCCTCACTAAGCATTGCTGTGCGATACTGCTGTTCCATATAAAATCTGTTCTCTATACGTTTTTCCTGCGTTATATTTTCAGCCACACCTATAATACGCAAAGGTACATTTTCATCAAATACCGTTGCAAATGTAAGCCTTCTCCACTTATCATCGCCATTTTCAATACCAAGCCTAAGAATTTCTGAAGAGGTTTTTTCACTTGGCGTTATATGCTCAAACATAAGCCTGTAGGTTTGCATAAACTCCTCGTCAATTATGCCGTAACGCAGTACTTCTTCTGGCAATTGGGCAAGATTATCTGTTATTTCTATTCCTTCACCATTGTCTTTATCTATAACAAACAGTTTTTTTGTTTTAATATCGTACTCAAAAATTTGGCTTTTTACCTGCAATAATGCCATTTTAAACCTTTCATTACAAATGTTTGTTTGGCTTAGTGCATCTTTTATTTTCCTGTTTTTGCGTCTGTGAGAAACAAGTATTCCCATAATTATAAGCACTGCTAGAATTGCCACCATGGTGGTTGCACCAACGGCCTCTTTTTTATGGGTTTCCATAAATTTCTCAAAGGTAACATCCTCATTGTATATGGTATTTTCTAATATTATGTGTTTCTTTTCCTCGGTTTGTATGCATAGCAGTGCCTTATTAATTATGGATAAAAGATGCGGATTTGCATCATTAGAAATACCCAAAGATAGATTTTCCGAAATTTCGCTTACCCCAGCAGAATAAACATCTCTAACCCTTGTATCAGACAAAAAATAACTGGCTACATATATATTTACATATGTAGCATCTGCCACACCCGTCTCTACGGCTTTTAAGCATTCCTCCACTGTTGAATAATAAATAAATTTACCCAAATCTTTCTGTTTCTCCACGCAATAAGTTGTGTAATATCCTTTTGGTAATGCAATGGTTTTTATTTTATCCAACGTTATACCCTGTTTTGTCAAAATAACCACAGGTGCCTCCAGATAACTACTTGAAAGGTATACATTGTTTCTATCTGCCCAGTTATAATCCCGTGATATAGACCCAATGATATCAGCTTTTCCATTGGAAATTGTTTTTATTGCATCAGAAAAATTGTCAGGCTTTATATATTCAAATTTAAGGCCCGAATATTTTTCCACCTGTTCAATTATTCCATGTGATATTCCGCAATAGCTGTCTGTCTCTTCATTGTAATATTCAATTGGCGCCCACTTTGGGTCGTATACCACGGTTATCTTCGGATTGCTTCTTATATACTCAAGCTCCTCCCGTGTAAATGTAGGTGCAGCTATATTGCCGCTGTAACCATACTTTTTATACAAATCACTTTCAAAAAACGGATTATTATTCCTTATTTCTCTAAGTGCCTCGTTTAATATTTCCATCATTTTAGGATTCGCTTTGCTTGAAGCAAAATAAAGGGGCAGTGAATCTATTATTCCAATCAGTTTTACTTGTTTAAGTATAGACTCATTGCTTAAGAAAATGGCATCCACTTCTTTATTTAGAAGTGCCTTCTCCATATCCTGCTGAGAGACAAAATTTTGAACTTCAATCGTGAAATGGTGTCTTTCTCTATACTTATACAAACTGTTTATTTGCTTATCCCCTTGCAATACGCCTATCTTCAAATTATTGAACGCATCAAAATCTTCAAATACAAGGCTATCATTCTCTTCCAAAGTGTAAATTCCCAGCTGTGTTGCCCCAAAGGTGAAATCTGAATAATCTAGATATTTAGCTCTATCTGAGGTCATATCCAAACCGCTCATAAGGTCAATCTCACCATTTTCAAGCATTTTAACACACTCAGAAAAAGGTGCAATCACAAATTTATAATCCCACCCTGTGTATTGAGCTATCTCCTGATAATATTCGTAGGCATAGCCACTATATTCATTATTCTCGTTTACTTCTTGATATTGGCTGGTTAAATAATAACCCACTTTTATTCTGTTATCATCTGCAAAAGCATTGCAGTTAAAAACCGAAAGCACCAGTACAATACTTAAAACAATAAAGCTTATTCTTTGCTTCAACAGAGGTCCCGACCTTTCGTATTATAACTATGATTAGATAAGAAAACATGATTGCATTAAATAATTGTTTCCAATTTTAGGGCACAATATATTTTTAGTATAGCACACTTATTTATAAAAAAACACATTGACCATTATAAAAATAATACAAAATGGGCTTAAAAATGAGCAAATTCATTATTGTTTTTTGTTTTTTTCTATTTCATTTTAAAAAATTATTTAATCTTTTTATATGTGTTTTTTTATGCTATACTTAAAGAAAGGGAGTTGATTTTTTACTATGGAAAGTTTTTTTATTGCACTAAATGCTGTTATGCCCATGTTTTTATACATGTGCTTCGGTTACATAATTAAAGCCGCTGGTATTGCCGATGAAGATTTTTTAAGGCGACTAAATGGAGTTATATTTAAAGCCTTTTTCCCCATACTTATGTTTAACAACATTTACAAAACAAATTTAGGCCAATCCTTAAACGTAAAGCTGATGGTATTTGCAGTGACTGTACTTGTTTTACTTACGGTTATTTCAATGGCAATTGTGCCTAAGATTATAAAGGAAAATCCTGTGCGTGGTGTATTTATTCAGTCCATTTTTAGAAGCAATTTTGTACTTTTTGGCACCGCTCTTGCCGCTTCAGTTTATGGCAGTGAAAACCTTGGTGTTGTATCTGTTGTTACAGCGGTAGTTGCTCCAACCCTTAACATACTGGCTGTTATTGTATTGGAAACTTTCCGTGGCGGCGAGGTTAAGCTTAAAAATATAATCACTGGTATTTGTAAAAATCCACTTATAGTAGGGGTTGTAGCGGGGATGATTTACAACCTTTTACCAATAAGCACCCCTGATTTTTTAGAAAAATCCGTAAAGGATTTGGCATCTATAACTACACCTCTTGCTCTGCTGGTTTTGGGAGGAACCCTTAAATTTTCATCCATATCTAAAAACCTTAAATTTATTGTACCCAGTGTATTTTTAAAACTGATAGGGGTACCTATTGCTACTGTTATTTTAGGTGTTTTCCTTGGTTTCACAGGCATAGAACTTTTTACCATCTTAGTTCTGTTTGGCTCCCCTTGTGCTGCTGCTTCCTACGCTATGGCCCAAAGCATGGGTGGCGATTTTGAACTTGCTGGTCAACTTATCGCCATAAGCACAGTAATATCTATATTCACTATGTTTATATTTATATTTATACTGAACTCCATGGCGTTTCTCTAGGGTAACTTTGATTACATTTAATAGTATTTCCCTAAAAAAGGCATAAAAAAGCCGCAACCTCTTCACTTATAGTGTAATCAGGGTTCCGGCTTTTTTATTATACTTCTTTTTTTAGCATACATGGACTTATCTATTCTATCTAAAAACTGGTTGCTATCATCGTCCTGCTTCAATTCTTCTATTCCAAAGCTTATGGTAACATTAAAAATATCCTTTTGTGCCTTATAGCCAAATTTTTTAATTCTGTCGCTCATTCCGTTGCAAATATGCTGAACCTCTGCAATGGTTTTGTTCTTAAAAAACATTGCAAATTCATCACCGCCAAGCCGCCCTGCCCAACCATCATATCTGTTTACCGTTCTTTTTATAACAGCGGCTATATGCTGAAGCACAATATCTCCAACATTGTGTCCATATTCATCATTTACCCTTTTAAAATTATCCACATCTATACACACACCAATTAAACAGCCGTTTTCATTTTTGTGGGTACAAATAAAATTATCAATCTCATTGCGTACATACGCCTTATTATAAAGACCAGTAAAGGTATCTTTTACAGCAATGTCATTAAATTCTTTAATAAATTCGGTTATTTGTACGTTGTCTCTGTGATACTCACTTACAACCACCATACTATCCGTAACATTTTTAACAAGCTCCAGCGATAACCTTTTATTTTCCAGCGTAACAGGTACAGAAACTATTAAAAGTGCCTCTCCTGTAAGTTGTTCCACCTTAATATACTGCTTGTTCTCGTCAAAGGACCGCTTTGATATGCAGTTTTCACAAGGAAGAGTTCTATTCCAAATTTCATAGCAAGAGTCACCATGTTTTAAAAATTCTTTTTTCTCGCCTGTATAGTCAAAAACCTGGTGGGTATGTGGGTCAACAAGCCTATACAAATCGAAAATCATTTCTCCGGAGCAAAAAGTTTTAATTTTCTTGTCCATATTTTTAATATTGTACATAGCCTACACCCCTATTTCCGCATATATATGCACCCTTATTTATACATAAGTATACACTATGTTTATTTAAGACGCAAGTATTAGCATAACTGTTGATATCTCCACATATTTTAAGAATTTACATATATCCAAATTTATTTGTGACTATTTTGATATGAAAACATATAAATTTAAGTTTCCCACAAAAAAAGGAGGATTTAAAATAAATCCCCCATCTCTTCTTTATAAACTTTATTTTTTAAAGGCTGTCATAAAAATCTTCTACTTCTGGTACATTTTCGTACGCAGGTTTTGCTACTTCTGTTGCTGTTTCATCTGTTGCTGTTTCGTCTGTTGCTGGTGTTTCATCTGTTGCTGGTGTTTCATCTGTTGCTGGTGTTTCATCTGTTGCTGGTGTTTCATCTGTTGCTGGTGTTTCATCTGTTGCTGGTGTTTCATCTGTTGCTGGTGTTTCATCTGTTGCTGGTGTTTCAGCATCAATTAAAACTGTGCTTGTTTCAGCATCCCAAGCTACAGTGTAGCCAAAAGCTTCTGCAAGGTATTTTACTGGGGCATATGTTCTGCCGTCTTTAACAACTGCTGCAGTATCCATAGTAATTTCGCTGTCAACTGTTGAAACTGCTTCGCCATCATTAGCTGTGCCTACTGCAAAATAGCTATATGTAATTTTAGCTGTTTCAGAACCAACTACAAAATCTACAGTAACTTTACCAAGGTATGAAGCTTTGTCTTCGCTTAATGTTTCTTCAGCCTCTGCGTATAAGCTTGTGAATGTAGCTGTTTTTGCTTCTTCATTCCAATCTACAGTAACATCCATAGCCTCGCCAATTGCTCTTAATGGCACAAGAGTTCTGCTGTTTTCGTCAACAAAAGGTTCTGCATCTGTAAATGCTACTGCTGTTTTTGCAACTGCTACATTTACTGTGCCAGCCATTGCTGTACCTGTTAACATGCTTAAAGCCATTGTTGCCACAATTACACTACCTAATAATTTTTTCATAACTTATTTACCTCCGTTAATATATAATAGTAACTCTAACCGTATTATTATATCAATATTTCCTTAATTTGTAAATATCAATCCTGTCCTAATATAAGATTAAGAACTGATAGATTACAAATATCATGGTATTTCCATTCATATCTGAGACAATAATTCACTACGGCTATAGGCTCTTACCACACAAGCCATGAATTTATATTGTTTTAGACAAAATACTTATTAAATGTAGTATTTTGTAGTGGAAAACCCATGGCTATTTTGGTATAATGTTTAGAAATATGATGAGAGGTGTGTTTTTTTTGAAGTTGCTGAAGGATAGAATTCTTAAAGACGGTGTGGTAAAGGAAGGGAATGTGCTTAAAGTAGACAGCTTTCTTAACCACCAGATGGATATAAATTTATTTAATGCCATGGGCAAGGAATTTAAAAAACTTTTTAAAGACCACAGCATTAACAAAATAGTAACTATTGAGGCATCAGGCATTGGTATTGCTTGCATTGTTGCACAGCATTTTGATGTTCCTGTTGTGTTTGCAAAAAAAACAGAAAGCATAAACCTTGATGGTGCAGTATACAGCGTACCTATTGAAAGCTTTACACACAACCGTACTTACAATGTAATAGTATCTAAAAAATACATACAACCCCAAGACCATGTGCTTATTATAGACGACTTTTTAGCAAACGGCTGTGCCCTTGAAGGTCTTATAAGCATTGTAAAAAGTGCGGGGGCAACTGTTGAAGGCATTGGTATTGCCATAGAAAAGGGCTTTCAAAATGGCGGTGAAATTATTCGTGGCAAAGGGATTCACCTTGAAAGCCTTGCTATTGTAGAAAGCATGAACTGCGAAACAGGCGAAATTCAGTTTAGGTAACAATTGATTAATGTAATCTGCGTTTCCTTAGGTAACAGCAAAAAATAAGCGGTATTTTCAAGCTTGAAAGTTTGAAAATACCGCTTTAAATTTTATTTAACTTTGTTCTTCGCAAGCTGAATGCCATACTCAATAGCATTTACAAGGCTTATCTCATTTTGAACACCCTGACCTGCATGGCCGAAGGCTGTGCCGTGGTCTACCGAGCTTCTGATAATTGGAAGGCCAAGTGTAATATTAACACCGCTTACAGCACCCCATTTTTTAGCCTCTCTGTCGTACACAAAGCCCACAACCTTAAGCGGAATATGTCCTTGGTCATGATACATAGCTACTACTATATCGTACCAGCCGCCTCTTGCTTTTGAATAAATAGAGTCTGGAGGAACAGGACCGTCTACATTAATGCCCTCTCCTTTTGCCATTTCAATAGCAGGCGTAATTTCTTCTATTTCTTCTGTACCGAAAAGACCGCCCTCACCGCAGTGTGGGTTCAGGCCAGCTACACCAATCTTAGGTTTTTCTATACCAAGGCTTTTACATGCATCATTTGCTATTTTAATAACATCATATACACGCTGTTTTTTAACCCTGTCGCAAGCTTCTCTTAATGAAACATGTGTAGAAACATGCACTACTCTTAAATCCTCATGGGCAAGCATCATTGTATATTTATCTGTGCCGGTCATTTCTGCATAAATTTCGGTATGGCCTGAATAGTGATGTCCTGCAAGATTAATTGCTTCCTTATTAAGTGCATTTGTGATGGTTGCGTCCACGTCTCCTGCAAGTGCAAGCTCAATTACCTTTTTAACACACTGGAATGCGGCATCGCCACACATTGCAGATACTTTTCCGTATTCAAACTTATCCATATCTACAAGTTCAAGATGATACACGTCAATGATGCCATACTCAAACTTAGCATCCTTAACATCACATATTTTATTGATTTTAATTTTATCTTCTGCTTTAAGGATACGAATAGAATCCTCAAACATTTTCACATCTCCAATGACAACTGGGTTGCACTCCTCATAAATCTGTGGGTCAAGCAATGCCTTAATTGTTATTTCCGGGCCACAACCTGCTGGGTCACCCATTGTGATACCTAAAATTGGTTTTTTATTCATTCTTTTAATCCTCCGTATATTTTATTTTTTGTTTACTCTTAAATAATTAATAACCTTAACAATTGTATCTTCTTCGCCAAAGCTACCAGATTTTGTTACCATACTGTTTCCGTCTGCAATTCCTTCCCTAAGGATTCCAATAGGCACACCTGGAACAATTTCATCTGTAAGTTCCATGCCATCAGAGCCAAGAAAATCACAAATCTGAAAAGCTGTATCTCCACCTGTTGCTACAAAAGTAACAGGCTTAATATCGTTATATAATCTCTTAACAATATCGCCAAGGCTTTCTGCAATTTTAAGGGATTTTTCTGTATCCGTAGCAGTTTCACGCAGTACCATTGTATATTCCTCAAAAAGGCTGTCTATTGCTATTATAACCAGCTTTTGCCCGTTATTATAAAACTCCAATGATTTTTCAACCGCCTCAGTAACGGCCTTTTCATACCGATCCTCAATAATATCGTTGGAATTTACAAGCACAATAGGCAATTTAAAAGTTTCTTTTGCCAGTCTTACTTGATGTGCAGTTGTTGCACTTCTGGAACCTACAACAATAAATACGGTATCATCATATTTAATTTCTGCTTTCTTTTTGCGCCCAAGCTGTTTTGCAAGGCCTGCACTGCCGCAAAATACTTTTTTGCCTTCTATAAGCATAGCTGCATCACTAATTATAGCTAAATCCTCGTTACTTATGGTGTCAAAAACAAAAATACTTGTGCCATTTTCCATTTGACGCTCCATAAAAGCTTTAAGGCTTTCGGCACCTTCACGTATGTTTATTATGCGCACATTAACGGCTTTTTTCTTTGTTTCAGTGTTAAAAATATTTGTTATATCCACGTGCTTGTTATCAGGCATCATCAGTGTGCCATCTGTAACAATTCTCCCGTTATCCGGAAATGCCGATGCCACAATTGCCACCTTTGCCCCTGTGGCATCTAAAATAGCCTCAAGCTCCGGTGCAGGATTTCCCCTCATAAGTGAGTCCACTTTTTTGTATATGTATTCAATATCATCAAGGGTATTCAGGTTTTTGGCAAGTGCAAACACCGTATCGTAAGCATCCTTACTGTTCAATGGTCTTGAATCTGTATTAATAACCACCACATCTGAAGTTTTAAACATTTTGGAAGTGACGTCATTGTCGTTCATTATTTTTACTGTTGTTGAGTATCCATTTTTCTTGTACTGCACGCCAGTATCATTAGCACCGGTTAAATCATCCGCTATAATTGCAATCATTTAGAAATCTCCCTTCTAAGTGTGTTTTAACATACATTTTTTATTATAATATAAAACCAAGTAAAAATATAGTAAAATTAATGCGATTGTATATATATATTAAAAATTTTTTACACAAAAAAGAACCTATCTGCTCCATTATTTCAAAACAGATAGGTTCCTATAGCATTTCTGGTTCTAACACTTATTTTTCTCCTTAACTACTTAAATTACTTTCTTATTATTTAGTTAACAGCCTAATTCTTATTAAACCCAAATTATAATATTATCTTTTACCATAACCACTTATAAACTAGTTTCCTTAAATGGCTTTTAACAATAACCTCTTTCAATATTAAGTTGTAGGTTTCGGCAGCTTTTCATCTTACAATCCAAAACCACTTTACGCACTTTTAATGCCTGTTATTGATTTTTCTAAGCTACCAAAATTGTTTGTTTAAAGATTTTCACGCCCATTGGAATCAATCCTCCATAAGCTTTCACTGTAACTCTTCTTACAAATTACCCTCTTCGTTGAATCTTCTACGCCTTACTGTGTTTCTGCTAATTACCGATTAGACCTAATTTTTAGCGGTTTCCTCCTTTCGTTTAAAGAAAAAACTTTAAACTATATTTAAAAAAGTAGTTTGTAATAAGACCCGAATAAACTTATTTTCGCCATCCGCTGTAATACTTACCAACTGATTTCTTAATCCAGTGATGAATTAATTGTCTTATTACGTTTCCTTTTTATGCTTTCATTATGCACCCAGCAAATACAAAAGTCAATAACCCTACATTTATTTTAGTGACTATACTAATTGCGTACAAACAATATGTATTACAAATAATCTTTAATAGCCTGAAGGTCTTCCATATAGGTTTGCCTAAGGCTTTGATTATATATAACCGCCGCTGGATGATACAGTGGAAAAAGTCGTATTCCATGCACTTGCAGCAGCTTTCCATGCACACTTCCAATGGTTATTTTTTCATCTGCCGTAACCGCTTTAAGTGGAACATTCCCCAATGTAACCACAAGTCTTGGCTTTATTGTGGATAACTCGTCCATAAGCAACGGAATAAAATCCTCAATCTCCCCTTTAAAGGGTGGACGATTGATCGCCTTGCCTGTTTTTAGACTTGTTTTTGTTGGACGAAGCTTTACAGTATTCGTTATGTACACATCACTTCTGCTAACCCCTGCTATTTTTAAAAACTCATCTAAATTTTTGCCCGCCTTGCCAACAAATGGTCTGCCTTGCTTTTCCTCCTCTCCGCCTGGAGCTTCGCCAATTATAAAAATTTTAGCATTTTTTCGTCCCTCACCAAAAACCAACTTGTTGTTTGGGTACTTATTAACGTAATATTGTTCATCTTTTTGTATAAAAGCCATGTTGTACACATCCTCCAACTGAGTTATCCACAAAATTAAGGAGTTATCCACGTTAATTTGTGGATATCTTCTCTATTTCTAATTTATTCATTCTTTTTTATTGCCTATTTAGTTGCTATTTTACTTAATGCCACTAAATACCGAAAATTATTGTGTACACTAAATATTATTGTGTTTGAATTTGTAATTTACACACAAACTATGTTGATAAATAGTGTTCAGCATGCGTACATAAAATTAAATAATTTTCTGCTTCGAAAAGCATAAGTCAATA
>JBFWMT010000055.1:0-17205 GCA_050251415.1 Anaerotignaceae bacterium
AAGATGAATACAGGAAAAACGTGGATATGTGTATATCCATCAAATAAAACTTATACTTTGGAGTGATTAAATGGAAAACAGAGAACTTATTAGCCTTGCAAAGCAAGCAATGCAGAATGCTTATGCGCCATACTCCCACTTTAAGGTTGGGGCGGCAGCAGTTGGGAAAAGCGGAGTCATATACACAGGCTGCAATATAGAAAATTCTTCCTATGGAGCAACAAATTGCGCTGAAAGAACTGCAATGTTTAAGGGGATTTCTGAAGGTGAGCGAGAGTTTGAAAAAATTGCTATTGTTTCCACATCACAGGATTTAACCTTTCCATGCGGAATTTGCAGACAGGTAATGGTAGAGTTTATGCATGGTGGAGTAGTGATTTTGGAGGACAAAAACGGTGAATTAAAGGAATTTTCAGTGGAGGAACTAATGCCAAAGGCGTTTTTGCTGTAGTGAATACTAGGCTAAAGCGGAAATGGGTTGTTTTTACTTAATTAGAGGGTGAGTTTGTGGAGAAAAGCTGGCAACAGTTGGAAAATTGGTGTATGGCTTGCAACAGATGTACATTAGGCAGTACCAGAACTAATGTGGTGATCGGCCGTGGGTGCAAAACAGCTGGCATTATGTTCATAGGCGAAGGTCCAGGGGAACAGGAGGACTTGCAAGGAAAGGCATTTGTTGGCCCAGCAGGTCAGCTGTTGGACAAAATGATGGAAGCCACAGGATTATCTGAGGATGACATATACATTGCCAATGTGGTTAAATGCAGACCGCCACATAACCGTGACCCAAAAGATGAAGAACAGACTGCGTGTATGAACTATCTAAGGTATCAGGTTGCCCTTGTTAAACCAAGGATTATTGTTTGCCTTGGGCGTATAGCCGCACAGGCTATTATAGATAAAAATTATAAAATTACAAAACAGCATGGACAATGGATAGAAAAAAAGGGTATATTAATTACTGCTACCTATCATCCATCGGCATTGCTAAGAGATGAAACTAAAAAACGACCCGCATGGGAGGACTTTAAATCCATTCGGGACAGGTACAGGGAATTGAATGGCAATTCTCTATAATCGAGAGGAGAACAATATTTTGGCAAAAGACAAATTTTATTCGGGATTTATTTCATTGGTGGGAAGACCAAACGTGGGCAAGTCTACCCTAATGAACAAGCTAATAGGAGAAAAAATAGCTATTATATCCCCTAAGCCACAAACAACCCGTAACAGAATACAATCCATACTTACAAAAGAGGATTTTCAGGTTATATTTATAGATACCCCGGGAATACACAGACCAAAGCACAAGCTGGGCAATTATATGGTGAAGGCGGCAGAAACTACCCTGAATGAGGTAGATGCAGTGTTTATGCTTGTTGAACCTACAGATAGAGTACTAGAGGTGGACAGATATGTAATTGAACGTCTGGAAGGGATTAAAACACCTGTTATACTTGTTATTAACAAAATTGACACCATAGAAAAATCCAAAATTCTTACAGTAATGGATATGTTTAAAAGCCTATATAACTTTGCTGAAATTATACCAGTTTCTGCAAAGATGGGCGAAAATACAGACCAGCTTATGGAGGTTATTAAAAAATATCTTCCAGAAGGACCGCAGTATTTTCCGGAGGACATGGTTACAGACCAGCCTGAAAGACAGATTGCAGCAGAAATTATAAGAGAAAAGGCATTACAGCTTTTACAGGAGGAAATTCCCCACGGTATTGCAGTGGAAATTTCTGCAATGAAGAAGAGACATGATAAGGATATGGTTGATGTTGAGGCAACTATTTACTGCGAAAAGGATTCCCACAAAGGAATGATAATAGGTAAACAGGGTTCTATGCTTAAAAAGATAGGTACAAGGGCAAGGGTAGATATTTCTGCACTTTTGGGCTCACCTATTAACTTGCAAATTTGGATTAAGGTGAAAAAGGATTGGCGTGACAGCGACTTTTTACTGAAAAACTTCGGTTACGACCAAAGAAATATATAATTAATGAAACGCTGAGTAATTTAAATGAACGATTCCTTAACATAACTGAGGGTTAAAAAATGAGCACACAAAAGCTTAAAGGCATAGTTTTAAAGGAATATCAAAGCGGCGAAAGCAGTAAGAGAATTGTTGTGCTTACAGGTGAAAAGGGCACAATAAGTTTGTCAGTTAAAGGCGGTAAAAATACCAAAAGCAAGTATCTTGCCGCCACACAAATGTTTTGCTATAGCGAGTTTGTTGTGTACGAGGGGCGAGGTTTTTATTCAGTTACATCCGCAGAGGTAATTGAAAGCTTTTACAGCCTAAGAAATGATATTAGCAAGCTTTCTTTTAGTGCATACATTATGGAATTGTTAGAGAAAACGGTTTTTGAGGGTATGCACAGTGAGGACGTGCTTAAGCTGGCTTTAAAGACATTATGGGTTATTGCAAAGACGGATATTGATATTTTGTTAGCGGTCAGCATATTCGAAATAAAATATTTGCAGATGAATGGTTTTTTGGACGAGGGCGATCAGTGTAGCAGTTGCGGAAACCCCGTCGGGGGGGAGCCTTTTTTCAGCACAAGTGACGGCGGGATAATATGCGGCAACTGCAAAAACAATTCTGGCAAAGTTTTTACCCTTATGGAGGGAACCTACAGTGCTATTAACTACGTGCTTAAAAGTAATGACAGCAGGTTGTTTTCTTTTAAGGTTTCAGATGATGTGCGTAGACAGTTAAGACTGATTTTGGAAGACTATATGGCAGAACATATAGGTCAGAATTTTTATACCCTTGAGTTTGCAAAAAGCTGTATAACGGAGGGGTGAGAATCATTGATGACAGTTTATGCATTTTCAAAATTGGATTTAATGATTTTTACCCCATATGAATATTTAAGTACATATCAGAACTTAAATTATAAACAAACAGCCTATTTTTACAGTATGTATCTACCAGCATATTCAAATTTTGCTTTTTCCGTATATCTCAGGATAAACGCTGATTTTGCTTCTGTGTATCCATCTCTGTTGTGCTCGTATTTTTTCCATAAGCTCAATTTAAGATTTCCATATTCTATGGTAACATCCTTATGATTCAATAGATAATCTCTAAAATACAGCTCGTCCCAATCACCATAATACCTAACATGAAGATGATATACTTTTTCTGCAAAGCCATTAGGAGTATATCCCTTATTAAATGCTAGTTTCAAATCTGGCACATACTTCCTTGACATTAGCGTCCAACTATTCTTATTTAGGATTTCCGTTAGCTTTGCAATGTCGCAATTTTTATCAACTTCTAACAAAATATCTACAGTGGGATTTGCAATCAATCCTTCTACCGCACTGCTGCCAATATGGTTTATACGTATTATATTTTGATTATTGATACAACTTAAAAGCTGTTTTTTTTCAATTTCATACCACTCTTTATATTTGGGATTATGATTTTTCAAGATAATAGGAAATAACTCCCACAATTCTTTGAGTGACATTTCGGATAATTCTTTATTCATGATTACTACCTCATTAGTATTATTGTAAAGTGTCAATAACTGACATTACGTACTTACTTTACTTATAACATTTTTCAATAAAAACCACGTAAAAATCAATGAAATTACCTTGGTTTAAGTTATATTATTTAGTTCCCCAGTTACAGAATCTATTACTAAGCCATACACCTTTATACCATCAGGAACTAAGGGATGCGTGCGGATTAGTTCTACCGATTTCTTTATAGAATCTTCCAAATCTTCAAATCCACCAAGCCATGCATCAAAGTCAACACCGAAGTATTTTAAAAGGTCGATGTTTGTTTGTTCTATGCCATGTAATTTCATTTTTTCTATCATCTTTTTACTGTCTGTGTGGCGAGCGCCACAATCAGTGTGACCAACTACCAAAATTTCTTCAATATCTAGTTCGTATATACCAATTAGCAGGCTTCGCATTGCGCTTCCAAAGGGATGGGAAATTATACCTCCTGCATTTTTGATGAATTTTGCATCCCCATTTTTAATACCCAAGGCGGCAGGTAAAAGTTGGGTTAGTCTTGTATCCATGCAGGAAACAATGGCTATTTTTTTGTCGGGGTATTTGCTGGTAATATACTTTTCATATTCTTTGTTTTCAACAAAAGCTTTATTATATTTCAGTATTTCATTAATCATAAAGTGTATTCTCCTTTAATATGAATATGATATAGTAGCAATCTTTTTTTAAAGGTTGTCGGCTATTTTTTTTCTTACAGTTTCAATTTGTTCATCTGTAAGGTCAAGCTGTGCCCATTTAACTTGTACACCGTCATTTTCATAGCGTGGTATAAGGTGCATATGGAAGTGGGGTACAGTTTGTCCAGCTATTTCACCGTTATTTTGTATTATGTTCATATCTGTAAAACCCAGTGACTTTTTCATAACACCTGCAATTTTAACTGCAAGAGAAAAAAGCCTGCCAGCTTTGTCAGGGTCTATATCAAATATATTATCACAGTGCTGTTTTGGCATTATAAGCACATGCCCTTGGTTACTTGGAAAACGGTCTAAAATAACTTTGAATTCCTCGTTTTCAAAAATAGTTGCTGATGGAATATCACCTTTTATTATCTTGCAAAAAATACAATTATCCATGATATATCTTACCTCCTTGGTTTAAAATTAAGCCTTAATAGGTAAAAGTATACCACGGATATTTTTTAAATGAAAGACCTAGTTAATAAGCAGATATGTATTTAAGATGGCATGATTCTGCTCGTCATTAAGAATACTTTGCAAAATATCTTTAAGGTAGTCTTCATCTAACATTAAAGTTAAATCTCTATAAAATTCTGCCTCTTCAATTTCCCATACAATATTTCGCTTAAGTTCGCTGTCAAAGTTTTCACTTAAAGTTATTTCTTCTGGTACTATTTCTGGTGCACCACTGCCTGAAAGTTGGGTGTATATTTCATTTAGAAGGACTTTATGACGGTTTTCATCAAGGTACATACTGCGTAACATATCCTTGCTTTCTTCATCGGTGGTGGCTTCCGCCATCTGATTATATTTTGTTGCTTGGTCAACTTCATACTCCATTGCTATTATTAGAAGTTCTAGAAGACGCTCATCACTGGAAATAGGTTCAGGGAAAGTACCATCCGGGGAGGCTTTTTGTATAGGTTTATCAATATTGTATGGATACATGGGGAACACTCCTTATAATTGGTTTTATAGAATTATATTCCAAGCGTCATAAAACATTACTGCAATGCCTAAATTTTAGTGGAATAAGCTGTAATTTTCTGTTAATATACTTATTTGATGGATATTAATATTTTTAGGGAGATGGTAAAGTGAAAACCATAGTGCTTACAGGCGGAGGTACAGCAGGACATGTAACACCAAACCTTGCACTTATACCTGTACTTTTAAAAGAAGGCTGGAATATAAAATACATTGGCACAGAAAATGGAATAGAGAGAGAGCTAATTGAAAAAGAAAATATAGATTATTATTCAGTGTCATCAGGTAAGCTTAGGCGGTACCTTTCAAAGGAAAACCTTACAGACGTTTTTAAGGTTATAAAGGGTGTAAGCGAAGCAAAAGCACTGATAAAGCGAATTAAGCCAGATGTGGTGTTTAGCAAGGGCGGATTTGTTGCAGTGCCTGTTGTGTTGGGTGCAAAGCTTAACAATGTACCAGTTATTGTGCATGAATCTGACATTACACCGGGGCTTGCTAACAAAATAGCTATGCCTTTTGCTAAGAATGTGTGTACTACATTTCCAGAAACGGTTGGTTACATTAAAGGAGGAAAAGGCATAAACACTGGCACGCCCATACGCAGTGAGCTTTTTAGGGGTGAAAGGAAAAAGGGGTTTGAAATTTGCGGTTTTAGTGGTAAAAAGCCTATAATCATGATGATGGGTGGAAGCCTTGGAGCAGTTAAAATAAATAACTGTCTGCGTGGGGCATTGAATGAAATTTTGAAGGGATTTGACCTTGTGCATCTATGTGGCAAGGGCAATGTTGATAAAAATCTTATAGATGTACAAGGATACAAGCAGTTTGAGTATGTGTCGGAAGAACTGCCTCACATTTTTGCAGTGGCAGATATGGTGGTTTCAAGGGCAGGGTCAAATTCAATATCTGAATTTTTGGCGCTAAAAAAACCATCATTGTTAATACCTCTTTCTGCAAAAGCAAGCAGAGGCGACCAGATATTGAATGCAAAAAGCTTTGAAAAACAGGGGTTTTCAATGATTATGGATGAAGATAAAATGACTGAAAAAACATTAACACAGGCAATTTATTCATTATACGAAAATAAGAATATTTATGTTGAAAAAATGAATAAAAGCGGGCAAACTGACGGTGTAGAGGCTATTATGAAGTTAATAAGAATGTATGCTAGCAGATAGTTATAGCTGTTAAATTATGGTTTAAGAAACTTGTAAGTGAAATGCATTTGACAAATGAAGAGTGTGGAATTAAAATTTAGCAATAGAAACGCTGATTACATTAAATCAGTGTTTCCAAAAGTTATATATTTGGGCAGTTAATAATTTGGAGGAGTATACAATATGAAAAGATTTTTATGTTTGGCACTTACAATGGCAGTTCTTTTTACAGGGTGTGCAGGAAGTTCGGCTAAAACAAATACAACAGGTGATTCAGCACAAACAGGTGACAGCAAAAGTGAAACCATAGGGGAAGAGGTTGAGGCTGAAAATGATGAATATGCGGCAAAACTTTTGGCAATAACGGATGCAATGCCTCAGCTTGAAGAGCCTCAAAAAGGAGAGGAAATAGCTGTTATAACAACAAGCCTTGGTGAAATTAAGGTTAAGTTTTGTCCTGTTGAAGCACCTAAGGCGGTTGAAAATTTTATTTCACTTTCCAAAAAGGGATATTATAACGGGCTTACTTTCCACAGGGTTATAAGTGATTTTATGATACAAGGTGGTGACCCAGAGGGAACAGGAATGGGTGGTGAAAGCATTTGGGGAGAAAAGTTTGAGGATGAATTTTCACCTAATATGTATCACTTTAGAGGGGCACTTGCAATGGCAAACAGCGGTGCAGATACTAACGGAAGTCAGTTTTACATTGTTCAGAAGTCGACGATTTCAGATGGATATTTTGACTATGTTCAGCAGGTGATAGACCAATACGGCAACACTGGGCTTTTATACAATCAATCAACAAACAAAATTTTCCGCACAAACTACTCTGATGCGGTACAGGCAAAATATGAAGAGCTTGGCGGTACGCCAGAACTTGATTATGGATATACGATTTTTGGACAGGCTTTTGAAGGTCTTGACGTAGTGGACGCTATTGCAAGTGTTGAAAAAGATGAAAAGGATAAGCCATTGGAAGATGTTATTGTTGAAAAAATTGAAATTGTAAGTTACGGCGAGTAATTAAAGGACCGTGGGGCATTGCCTTGCGGTCTTAAAAATTGCACTAAACAATGCTTTGTTATTTAAAAAAAACTGACAGCATTTTTGTTGAGGAAAGTAAAAAAATATGATAATATAATGAAAGTGATAAAATTTGCGGATAGTGTGTCTTTCTTACGCAAATGTGAGATAGGATTATTTTTAGGAGGATATTAAAAATGCGTACAAAGTATGTTTTTGTTACAGGCGGTGTTGTATCTGGCCTTGGAAAGGGAATTACTGCAGCATCTTTAGGACGGCTGCTTAAAGCAAGAGGCTATACAGTTACTATACAAAAGTTTGACCCATACATTAACCTTGACCCAGGTACAATGAGCCCTTACCAGCACGGCGAGGTTTTTGTTACAGAAGATGGGGCGGAAACGGACCTTGACCTTGGTCACTATGAAAGATTTATAGACGAAAATCTTAACATAAACAGCAATACAACCACTGGCAAAGTGTATTGGTCGGTGCTGAACAAAGAACGTAAGGGTGAATACCTTGGTGGCACAGTTCAGGTTATACCTCACATTACAAATGAGATTAAAGATCGTGTTTACAGAGCAGGCAAGGTTTCGGACCCGGACATTGTTATTACAGAAATAGGCGGTACAGTTGGTGATATTGAAAGCCATCCGTTCCTTGAGGCTATCCGCCAGGTTTCAAGAGAGGTAGGCAAGGAAAACTGCATGTATATACATGTTACGCTTATTCCTTATCTTTCTAAGGGCGGCGAAATGAAAACAAAGCCTACACAGCATTCGGTTAAGGAACTTTTATCCATAGGTATTCAGCCTGATATGTTGGTTCTTAGAACAGAGCATGAACTTAGTCAGGATATGAAAGGCAAGCTTTCACTTTTTTGTAATGTTGAAGAAGACTTCATTATACAAAATCTTGATGCTCAGAGCCTTTACGAAATTCCTGTTATGCTTGAAAACGAGGGTCTTGCTAAGGCAGTGTGTAAAAAGCTTGGCCTTGAAAACAGAGAGCCTGACCTTACAGAATTGATGAACATGCTTGAAAAAGAGCGTAATATGTGCAAAAAAGTTAACATTGCCCTTGTTGGTAAATATGTTGAGTTGCATGATGCATACCTTTCCATAGTTGAGTCCCTTCATCATGCAGGCATTGATAATTCTGCGGATGTTAACATTCAATGGATTAACTCGGAAGAAGTTACAGAAGAAAATGCAGGGGAAATTCTTAAAGATTCCCACGGAATTTTAGTACCAGGCGGATTTGGGGACAGAGGCGTTGAAGGCAAAATTACTGCAATTAAATATGCAAGGGAAAACAAAGTACCTTTCCTTGGTATCTGCCTTGGTATGCAGTGTGCGGTTATTGAATATGCAAGGAATGTGCTTGGCTACAAGGATGCTTTTACAGCGGAAATTATGCCAGACACCCCTCATCCAGTAATTGACCTTATGCCTGAACAAAGGGACATTGAGGATATGGGCGGAACAATGCGTCTTGGTGCTTATCCATGTAAGGTTCTTCCAAATTCTTTATCTCATGATGCATACAATTCAGACCTTATATACGAGCGTCACCGCCACAGATATGAGTTTAATAATGTATACAGAAAAGAAATACAAGATGCAGGGATGAACGTTGTGGGTATTTCACCTGACGAAAAGCTGGTTGAAATTGTTGAAGTTAAAAACCATCCTTGGTTTGTGGGCGTTCAGTTCCACCCAGAGTTTAAATCCAGACCAAACAGACCACATCCATTGTTTAGAGATTTTGTGGCTTTTGCAATTAAATACGAAGAAAAATAACAAAATAGTGGGGCAACATGGTTAAGGCTGTGGTTGCCCCATTGATATGATTTTATTTACAGTTTGTTAACATTATATTTACCGACTATCTACTATGTTTTACGTATATTGCAGTATAGTAGTATAACAGATGTGATTTGTACCCAGTTTTAGGGAGGTAAAATAAATGATAAGAGAAATTGAAGATGTTTTTATGAAAACAACCGATGGAAACGATGGAATAGAAAGAGTTTTGGTGTGTATTACTGCACAGTGCAACTCCAAAAGGCTTATAAACGAAGGCGCAAAGGTGGCAGACCAGGCGAACGGAGAACTACATATTATACATGTGCAACGTGGAGATAGCATTTTTAACAATGCGGACACTCCAAGACTTTTGGAAGAGCTGTTTGATTATGGAGCTAAAAGAGGCGGAATGATACATTTTTACTGTGACGAGGACATAACTGAGTGCATAGGAAGATTTGTGAAGGAGAAAGGCATAACAAAAATGGTTTTAGGCGAGCCGCCTATGAACAGCATTTCAACCCAAAAGGAAATTGAAAAGAAGTTGGGTGTTGTTCTTAATAATATTCATTTGCCATTGGATGTTGTTGTTGTAAAGCGAAATGAAGCAGAAAAAAATATGCTTATTAAGCGTAATAAAGCCGCTTTCACATAAAAGAATGAAAAAGACTGATGCTTTTTGTTGCATAAAGTGTTATAATATATTATTATTTCAGATGGAATAAAAAGCATTGATGCAAAAGGAGAGAATTAAATGAGTGTTTACGAAGATTGGATAAGAAAAGCTTTTACTGAAGAAGGCAAAAGTGTTGAGCCTGTTTGGAATGAGTATCTGCCAAAAGAGCAGAAAATATATGAATATATTCTTGAAGAAAAGGTAACCGAAATTAAAGGCACAATTACAGAGCTTGGCAAAAGATTTGGCATGAGCGTTGAACACATGGTTGCTTTTGTTGATGGTATTAATGATATTCTTCCAAGCCCATACAAAATTGATGAATTAGATGAAAATTCTGACATTGAAATAGTGATTGATTTTGAAAAGCTTTACAAGAAAATGGTTGAATATAAGGCGGAGCATCTTTTTACACTTCCACAGTGGGATAAAGTGTTTACAGAAGCAGAAAGAAAAATTCTTTTCAGCCAGCAGAAAATGGCAAGAACAGTAGTAAAGGGAGATAAAATAGGACGTAATGACCCATGTCCTTGCGGAAGCGGCAAGAAGTATAAAAAGTGTTGTGGAGCATAATTTATGGAAACTCTAATCAGAAAAATAGATCATCTGAATATTGACTGTGAAATAATTAAAGAAGCCGCCGGTATTCTCCAAAGGGGAGGCCTGGTGGCTTTTCCTACAGAAACGGTATATGGACTTGGCGCCAATGGGCTTTCGGCTGAAGCATGCAAAAAGATATATGAGGCGAAGGGAAGACCCTCAGACAATCCGCTTATTCTGCACATTGGAGACATAGCACAGCTTGACCAAATTGTGGAGGAGGTTCCACCCTTGGCAAAAAGAGTTATGGATGCCTTCTGGCCAGGTCCGCTTACGCTGATTTTTAAGAAAAAGCCATGTGTACCAAACTCTGTAACAGGTGGATTGGATACAGTTGGTGTACGTTTTCCCTCAAATTTCATTGCAAGAGAGCTTATTAAGGAAACTAATTTGCCTATTGCTGCACCCAGTGCAAATTCATCGGGTAAGCCAAGCCCTACAAAGGCATCCCATGTGGAATTTGACCTTAATGGCAAGGTGGAAATGATTATTGACGGCGGTTCAACAGACTTTGGCCTTGAAAGTACAATTGTGGATGTGACTGGTGATGTTGCAGTAATTCTGCGTCCTGGTGCAATCACAAAGGAGATGCTTGAGGATTTATTGGGTTATGCAGAAATTGACCCTGCAATTTTAGGGAAAGGAACAAGTAATGCAGTGCCAAAAGCGCCTGGAATGAAATATACACATTATTCACCCAAAGCGCAGGTTATACTGGTTAAGGGTGAAATTAATATGGTTATGAAAAAAATAAACAGCCTTACAGCAGAAAATCAGGCAAAAGGGCTTAAAGTTGGGGTTATAGCAACAGATGAAACTAAAGATAGCTATAATGCAGAAATTGTGCTTTCAGTTGGGGCAAGGAATGATGAAATTACCATAGGCGCAAGCTTGTTTAGAATACTTAGGAAGTTCGATTTTTTAAAGGCAGATATTGTGTACTCTGAGGTTTTTGCGGAAACTGGAGAGGGACTTGCAATAATGAACAGATTGAACAAGGCCGCGGGCTACAACTATATTGAGGTGTGATTGTATGAATATATTATTTGTATGTACAGGTAATACCTGCCGAAGCCCTATGGCTGAGGCAGTTGCAAAAAGTATATTCCCTAAGGATGAATACAATATTATGTCAGCAGGGCTTAGTGTAATAGAAAACCAGTCTGCAAGCGAAAATGCTGTTTTGGCGGCTGAAAATTTGGGACTTGATTTAAAGGGACACAGGGCAAAACAAATTACACCAAACCTTATTAAAGAGGCGGATATAGTGCTTACAATGACGGCTGGACACAAACAGGCTATAGCCAATAACTGCAACAGCATGGCTACACCGGTTTTTACACTGGCAGAGTATGCAGGCCATGGCAATGAAGATGTTATGGACCCGTATGGGTGTGACCTTGAAATTTATGAAAAATGCATATTAAAGCTTAAACAATATATTGTTGAAACAGCTGATATCATAACAAAATAAATTGATACTTTGTGCAAATAATGTTATATTATAAACATAAGTTGTTTTACAGAATTTTTTTACAGGAAGGAAGATATAATTGATAGCATTGGGCTGCGATCACGGCGGATTTCCGCTTATGAAAGAAGTAATTAAATATCTTGAAAGCCAAGGGCTGGAATATAAAAATTTCGGTACTTATTCAGAGGAAAGCTGTGACTATCCTGTTTTTGCAAAAGCTGTTGCAAACGCAATCGTTACTGGTGAGTGCCAAAATGGTATACTTATTTGTGGAACAGGCATTGGTATTTCAATTACTGCAAACAAAATTAAGGGGATAAGAGCTGCTCTTTGCCACGATTGTTTCTCTGCAAAGGCTACAAGAGAGCATAATAACGCAAATATACTTGCCATGGGTGCAAGGGTAGTAGGCGCAGGGCTTGCTATTGAAATTGTAAAAAACTTTTTGGAAACACCATTTTCAAATGATGAAAGACATATACGACGTATTAAAATGATTGAAGATTAATTGGAGGGCAAAAAATGGGCAAGCTGTTTATATCAGAGCATCCGCTTATCAAACACAAAATGACACTTCTTCGCAACAAGGAAACAGGCACAAAAGAATTCAAAGAACTTATTGGTGAGGTTGCATTATTGCTTACCTACGAGGCTACAAGAGAACTTCCTCTTGTTGATGTAAAAGTAGAGACACCTATTGAGATTGCTGACTGTCAGATGGTGGCTAAAAAAATTGCTATTGTTCCTATTCTTCGTGCTGGTGTTGGCATGGCAGATGGAATGCAGACACTTTTGCCTACGGCTAAGGTTGGGCACATTGGCCTTTACAGGGATCCAGATACACTTATACCTGTTGAATATTACTGCAAGCTTCCTGTTGATATTGCTGAAAGCGAGGTGCTTCTTGTTGACCCAATGTTGGCAACGGGTGGTACTGCTGAAGCGGCTATTGGATTTTTGAAAGAAAGAGGTGCTAAAAAGATCACTATGCTTTGCATACTTGCGGCACCAGATGGCGTTAAGGCTGTTCAGGCGGCCCATTCAGATGTTGATATTTACACTGCGGCGTATGACAAATGCCTTAACGACCACGGTTACATTGTACCAGGTCTTGGTGATGCCGGGGATAGGATATTCGGCACAAAATAGCATGCTTGGGAGAGGTTAAATTTGGAACACAATTGGGTTTTATATATAGCGGCGTTTTCTACGGCCTTTGCAATTTCCAATGTAATGACGCCTGTTGCTAAAACGTTGTCGCTTAGGGTTGGGGCTATAGATTATCCTAAAGCAAGAGGTATGCATGCAAAGCCTATGCCGCGTATGGGTGGAATTGCTATTGTTGTTGGCTTTCTACTTACTCTTCTTTTACTGTATAGGTTTATGGATCATAAACAGTCACAGCAGATTACAGGCTTTGTAATAGGTTCTGGTATTATTGTTGTACTAGGTATGTTTGATGACTGTTTTAATTTGCGTGCAAGGTTTAAATTTTTAGTGCAAATTGTTGCCGCCCTTGTTGTAGTTTTTTCAGGGGTTCGAATAAATGTTGTTTTTTGGCCATTTAATGCGGCTTTACAAAAGCTTAGTGTGCCAATAACTATTTTATGGATTGTTGGCGTTACGAATGCCGTTAATTTGATAGATGGTCTTGATGGACTAGCGGCGGGCGTTAGCTCTATTGCGGCGCTTTCACTTATGGCGCTTTGCATTATTACAGGGGATGAAATAGCGGTTGTACTTACAGCAACCCTTGCGGGAAGTTGCCTTGGATTTTTGCCACGCAACTTTAACCCAGCACAAATTTTTATGGGAGATACAGGAGCTACATTTTTGGGGTTTACCCTTGCGGTAACCAGTGTACTTGGTGTTTTTAAGGGGTATGCTGTATTAGCACTTGTTGTTTCAATGCTTTCACTTGGGCTTCCTATTTTTGATACACTTTTTGCAATGGGCAGACGTATAGCTAAGGGAGAGTCTATTATGACACCCGACAGAGGACATTTGCACCACCGTCTTATTGACAGAGGCTTTACACAAAAGCAGGCAGTTATGATACTTTACGGAATTAGTATTCTGTGCGGTCTTTTGGCAATCTTTATAACGTTCAAAGACACCAAAGCGCTTGTGGTTATTGTGCTCACTGTGTTTGTGTTAAGTTTTGTAATATATTTTTTCAATAACATGAGGAAAAATAAGGAGTAAGTGCAAAGGAGGAATTTTGTATGAAAGAATTAAAAGGAACAAAAACTGAGGCCAACTTAATGGAAGCTTTTGCAGGGGAATCACAGGCAAGAAATAAATATACATATTATGCTTCAAAGGCTAAAAAAGAGGGCTATGAGCAAATTGCAGCTCTTTTTACAGAAACAGCTGATAATGAAAAAGAACACGCAAAAATTTGGTTTAAGCTTCTTCATGGAGGTATGCCTGACACAGTAACAAATCTTAAAGATGCTGCCGCTGGTGAAAAATTTGAGTGGACAGACATGTATGTAAAAATGGCAAAGGATGCCAGAGCAGAGGGCTTTGATGAGATTGCAGTTCTTTTTGATGGCGTAGCCAAAATTGAAAAAGAGCATGAGGAAAGATACCTTAAACTTTTAAGCAATATTGAAAACGGTATTGTATTTTCAAGAGACGGAGATATGATTTGGAAGTGTGCTAACTGCGGACATATTCATATTGGCAAGGAAGCGCCTGAGGTTTGTCCGGTTTGCGACCATCCAAAAGCTTATTTTGCAATAGAAGCTAAAAATTATTAATAAAGAAAACACTGATTAATTCAGATGTCAAATGACCTTGGGCGTTGCCCAAGGTCATTTCCTTTTTTAAAGAAGCAAGATAAAAGCTTTTATTTAAACCTCATATTTATGCGGTTTAAAATGGGTCAAGGGAGAAACATTTGTGGGCGTTTGGGGGCAAAACCTCCAAGGCTTTGACTTTACAGTTTTCGACCTTGTGGCAAAGCCACAGGGTCTTTTTTATTTCAAAAAAATATGTTATACTTACAAATACTTAAAACGGATGGAGAAGTATAATGGATAATGCAAAAGAGATTAAATTTAATAATATAGAGCTTAGTGCAGGCTTTTTGCAGGCACACCTTTGTTATGCACCAGCAGAGTACACTGTTGTATACATGTTTGCCAAAAGTACGGCAGTAAATGGCACTGTACACCTTACGGACATAGTAAAAACACTTTCTATGCCAGTTGCTGAAGTTTTTGATGCCTGTATGTACTGGCAAGAAAAAGGATTTATAAAAATAGAGGATGGCATGATTATTTTTCCTACAAAAGCGCAACAAATGGAAACAAGACAGTTACCTAAAATGCTGTTGGAGGACAGGCCCCAATATCAGCCGCAGGAGCTTAGCATGTATGCACAAAAAAATAGCGATGTTCGGCAGCTTTTTGATATGACGCAGAAATATTTGGGAAGAATGCTTACCCACAGCGACCTTTCAGGAATATTTTCACTGTACCACTGGCTTGGGCTTAGCCTTGAAGTTATAGATAAGTTGCTTGGTTATTGTGCTGAAAACAATCACCGCAATATGCGCTATATTGAGCGTGTTGCCATAGACTGGGCGGAAAGCGGAATTACAACTGCCAAAGAGGCGGACGAGCGTATCCATTTATATAATACAGAATTTAGGCGAATTATGCGTGCTTTTGGTCAAAATGGCCGAAACCCCATTGCATCAGAAGAAAAATTTATGAAAAAATGGATTAATGAGTGGAATATGCCAATTGAATTGTTGGAAATAGCATGTGAAAAAACAGTGCTTAATACGGGGAAGGTTTCCTTTGGTTATGCAGACAAAATAATTGGAAGCTGGCACACAGCAGGTGTTAAAAATACAGAGGACATTGCTAGAATGGAAACGGAATTTATTGCTAAAAAGCAAGACAAAACAGAAGAACCAAAGAAGCCAGCAGCTAAAAATAAATTTACAAATTACCAACAGCGTCAGTATGACTATGAAAAATTTGAAAAACTTGAACAGGAAAACACAAAGTAGAAAGGGGTAGCGTATGCCAAGTAAAAGCGCTTTATATAAAGAAATATTAAGGTATTATGATGATGTGCGTACCGCCGCAACCGCAAGGCTTAGACAAAAGCGTATGGAACTTTATAGCAGGTTGCCACGTATTGAAGAAATAGACAACCAAATATCTATGGCAGGGGTAACCATGGCAAAGGCAGTTTTAAATAGCCCCACAGATGCTGTCGACATATCACTTAGGCTTAAAGAAAGCCTTGCAAAGCTTACTGATGAAAAAGAGGCACTGCTTAAAAAAAATGGATTGCCTGAAAATTATCTTGAAATTGAATACCAGTGCCCAATTTGCAAGGACACAGGCTTTGTGGATGATAGCCGTTGTGCATGTTTTTCACAAAGATTAGTAGATTTGGCATATAACAGCTCCAATATCAAGGCCATTGTAAAGCAGGAAAATTTCGACTCCTTTGATTTAAGCTACTATTCACCAAACAAAGAAAATGGTGAGGAGATTTCGCCAAGGGAAAATATACAGCGTATTCTAAGTGCTTGCCTTAAATTTACCAAAAGTTTTGGCAAAGATTTTGATAACCTTTTGCTGTATGGAAGCCCAGGGCTTGGTAAAACTTTTTTGTGTAACTGCATTGCTCGTGAATTGCTGGATAAAGGCGTTACTGTAATGTATGTTACTGCCTCACAACTTTTTAAAGCCATTGAAAAGGAGCGTTTTAACCGCAGTGAAGAAGAAGAACCCAGTGATTATTTGGAGGACGTTCTGGGGGTTGATTTGCTTATAATAGATGACCTTGGTACAGAATTTACTACTGTTTTTACAGCAGGAGAGCTTTTTAACATCATTAACACAAGATTTTTGAACAAAAAACCAGTAATAATATCTACAAATCTTGCCCTTAAAGACCTTAGTGAAAAGTATTCGGACAGGTTGACATCACGCCTTATGGGTGGGTTTACTACCCTTAAGTTTTTTGGTGAGGATATCAGGATTTTAAAAAAGTTCAGAAAATAGGATTTATTATCAAACTTTTTTCACCTTCATACGTTTAATGTAACAGTATTGTAAGGAAAATTTTATTGTATTTTTTCCTTATAGGCATTAGAATGAAGGGAGTGGCGGTAAAAACTACTTTAATAGGAGGATTTTAACTATGAAAAATTTTAAAAGCGCAGCAATGGGTTTTGTTGCAGGAGCATTATGTATGGTATCCGTTACAGCGT
>JBFWMT010000056.1:0-16673 GCA_050251415.1 Anaerotignaceae bacterium
TTATCACATAATAGTATTTCTTCATCATCTAAATCAATTTAAAAAAATGCAATTGAACCCTCAACCGTAGCCGCCCTAAACTGCTCTGACTTTTTCTTTTTTTCCAAATCCATCATTCTCTTTGTAACATTTTCGGCAACTCCAACTGCACGCAACGGGTTCCCATTCGCATCATAAATGGTAGTATAAATGCATTTCTCCCACCTATATTCCCCCAAGTATCGCCTTTCTGGCACAACATTTTTTATTCTGTATGTAAATTTAACATCAGTTTCCCCCGCATAAACCTGCCTATAGGCATCACGAATAATTTCCACATCATCAGGATGATAAACCCCTGAATTTATAACACTTTCAGGAATATTAACAACAGTTTTTTGTGTACCGTAATTCTTCATTGAACTTTCAGTATTTATAATTTGCCTATGCTCTATATCCAAATCCCAAACGCATATATTGGTTTTGGAAATGGCAATTCCAAACCTCTCCTCGTCCCGCAATCTCTGTTTTTTATTCTCCAATTCAGCACGATTTAAACGTAGCCTGCTAAACACCATAATAAGCACCACAAACATACAAATTAGGCTAGTTGCAAATGGATGGCGATAAAACAAATATGTCCAGTTGTCATCATCTGTTGCGCTAAGCACATTTTTCACAACAATTTCGTTCACTTCCTGTTTTGAAATTGTGGCAACAGTTTTGTTTATTATATGGTAAAGCAACTTGTCTTCTGCATTATTTAAACCAAAGCCCATCTGCCAGCCCATGTCACTCATCCAAAATGCCCTAAGCGAGTTATATTTGGGCATGCGCATAAGATATTCTGCACAATAGGTGGCAACAAATGCCACATCCGCCTTTCCTTTTTTTACAGCGGCAAGACATTCCTCGGTTGAGTTATAGTAAATAAAGGTATTGTTTGGCATGCTCTTTTTTAAAATTTCATTTGTTAAATAACCATCTACCAAGGCCACCAAATTATTCTCATCGTAAAGGTTTGTAATGTCTTTTTTCGTTACAGCGCTCGTATTAATTTCCACGTAAGGTACTGTAACATCTAAATCCAGTTGGTCTGCAATGTAATAATCGTTAACAATACCTGAAAGCACCTGCGCTTCACCGCTTCTCACCAGTTCTATAGCATCTGCATAGCTATGTGCAACAACATAATTAAATTTTAGACCAGTGCGTTCTTCCACCTTAGTCAGAATATCAGCAATTATGCCCTTGTACTCATTTGTTTCAAAATTGTAATATTCTATTGGTATCCAAGAGGCATCAACCGCAACAGTAACTGTTGGATGCTTCTCGATATATTGGCTTTCCTCTTTTGTAAACATCAAAAAATCACTGGGAGACACAAAATAATACTTAGGGATTAGGTCTTCCTTAAATGAAGGCGTGTTAATCTCCATTAGTTCCTGTGCATAATCAATTTTTTCTATAATTTCCTCATTGCCTTTACCTGTAACAAAATAGTATGGCTTCGGTTTCCACCTTAAAATTACTTTTTCATCCTCAATATTTCTAAGGCTGGTTGTGTACATGGCATCAATTGATGCTTCCTTATTATGAAGGGCATCGCTTAATTCTTTCTGATTTTCGAAGGAAATAATAGAATATTTTTTAACACCTTGTTTTTTGAAATATTGCAACAAATCCATGTTTTTGGCAACGCCCTTAATAACGCCAACTCTTATTCCATCCATTGTTCTTGGGTCATTTACATTTATTTTTGTGTCGGTTTCCAATACGGATAATACACCATATTGGTTACATACATCCAACTGTGGAAATTCAAATATTCTTTCCGTTTCATCTGTTTTTTCAACCATACCCACTATGTCAAGTTCACCATTTTTAACCATTTCCATAGCAGCCGAATAAGTAAGCGGCTTTATTTCACCCGTAGCTTTTCCCCTGAAATCCTTTACAGGGGTTGCTGAAACAAATTGATATTTCCAACCTGTGTATTTTGCCAATTCTCTAAGATATTCGTAACCATAACCACTGTGTTTTCCATTTTCATCTGTTTCGTTGAAGCCCTCCATCTGAAAAAATCCAACACGAATAACGCCCTTATCATCCTGTGCCAATGCTGGTATAAAGGCCGACACAGCCACGTAAAGTGAAATTAATATAACTACAAGACTTTTAGTTTTTTTGCTTAAAATATACATGAAAGCCCTCATCTTTTAAAATAAACATCAACTTTTTGAATTATAACATATTTTAAATAATTTTAATAATAAATAACTAAAAAAAGCAGAGCAATAATCTCTGCCTTTTATACCCACAATTTAACACTGCTACGCCAAAAGAAAGTCTTTTATTTCCTCAGGTGAAAAAAAGGTGCATTCTGTTCTAAGCACATACCTAATGGCGTCATTCCACTCGTCAAGCGAGAAATTTTCATCATCACCTACGGTAAGTACCTCCAATAAGTCTTTTTTGGAACAGACCCTTGGAAGATCTGAAATAAACAAGCAATTAAGCTTTTTTTCCAATTTGTTAAGTACCATGCTCATAACAAAACCCCCTCGCTAAAAGTGCCAATAAGTATAAAATTTTTACGCTATTTTAATGCACTAATTAAACTGACCAATTTTTTGCATACAAATGCCTAAGCTGCTTTTATAAATATATAATAACATACATACAAATCTTTTTCAATATTTTACAGTGCGTTTTGCACAAAATCTTATATTATTTCTCATCATTCACCGTCAAAGCAACTATAAAAATTCTGTAAATAAAAGCATATAGTGTAAATGTTACCAATTCTTTCCATTAAATACAAAAAATAGTCCTATGCTGTGATCGGACTATTTTTTGTATACTTATATAAAACATCAATTAATTTAATTAGTTTTTACTTAGATATAATTTCATCGAATTTTAAAAGATTTGGTTCAGACTTACTAATTAAACTTTTTTCATTATACAAATTTAGCTTCAGCTGGGCTTCATCTAATCTCCTTGCCAAAACAAGTTTTTCTATGTAAATATCGGACTTTTCCGCAATTTCATCTACTATAGCGTTCTGTGCTTCTTGAAGTTTTTGCGTAATAATTTTATTAACAGCACTAAGCTTTTCATTTTGCACCATTATGTTATCAATATTTTGTGTAAGGGTAGTTATTGTTTTGTTAAGTACATCATTTTGGGCGGTTACAGTTTCTATTGAAATTTCCTTTGTTTGTATTTCTTGGCTTCGTTTTTCAACAATGGCGTTTTGTGCTTCAACCATTGCCGTCAATTCATCTATTCTTATGTTAAGTTCAGATACCTTTCCAGTAGAAACTATTTCCTTATAGTATAAAACCTCGTCTTTAAGTTGACTTACAACAGAAGATAATTCCGAGGAATTTTCCTTTTCCTCCCATTTCTCCACCAGACTTTGGTTTTCTATTGTGCTTTTAAAAAGCTTATTTTCAAGTTCCTTAACATCCCCTTGTAGTGCCTTAACCATAGCTTTATACGAGGCAATATCTCCTGTTTGGCTGTCATGAGTTTCAACCGCCCCTAATGCAACTTTATCAACAAGCATTTTATTATCATATTCAAGCTTATCAAGCTTCTCTTTAAGCTTTTCATTTTCGCCAATCAAAGTTTTAATATCCACCATATTTTCATTAATTTCTAAATCATCCACAAAAAATCCCCCAATTCATTTGCTCTTCTATTGTTCTTCTACTTCCTTTTCCATAACTTTTATTCTTAGTTTGTTTATCCTATTTTTTTCAATTTCCTCAACAGTTACAGTAAGTCCATCAGTTTCAATAATTTCTCCTTTTAGTGCAAAACGCCCCAAAATTCCAATAATATATCCGCTTATTGTTTCCACATCTTCACTGTAAATATTAGTACCAATCAATTCGTTCATATCATCAATTCGTGTAGTACCGTCCACCAAATACTCGTTTTCCATAACTACAGATATTCCATCTTCTTCGTCATAGTCAAACTCGTCGGTAATTTCTCCAACAATTTCCTCAACCATGTCTTCAACAGTTACAAGACCACTGGTTCCACCGTATTCATCCAGTACAATTGCCAGGGCAATACCGTTTGTACGCATTTCCTTAAGCAATTTTGATATTTCCTTTGTTTCATAGGTAAAAAACGGCTCACGCATATATTTTTCGGCTTCAAAATCATTGTCGTCAATAAACATTATATCTTTAAGATACAATATTCCAACAATATCGTCTATATCATCTTCATACACTGGTATTCTGGAAAACGTTTCTTCTTTAAAAATCTGAACAATTTCGCTATATGCAGCATTTTTCGACACTGAAACCATTTCTGTTCTAGGTGTCATTACATCCTTTGCCTTAGAGTCACCAAAATCAAACACATTATTTAGCATTTCTCTTTCATCAATCTCTAAAATGCCTTCCTGATGGCTTACATTAACCATAGTTTTAAGCTCAGCTTCAGTAATGGTAGGCGTTTTGTCATCATTTCTTCCACCTAATAATTTAATAAGTGAACATGTTGCCACATCAAATACCCTAACTACAGGTGTAAGCACAACAACAATAACCCACACCACATTAACAACACCAAGAGAAAATTTTTCAGCATTTTGTGCCGCCATTGTCTTTGGGGTTATTTCACCAAAAATAAGTAAAAGAACAGTCATTACAAAGGTCGACAGACCTACACCTGTTTTTGGATAGTAAAAAATTGCTATTGACGCTGCAATAGATGAGGCACATATATTAACTATGTTGTTGCCAACAAGGATTGCGCTTAAAAGTTTTTGAGGGTCTTCAAGCAGAATAAGTACTTTGTCTGCATTCTTAACATTTTCTTCAACCATATTTAATAGACGTATTCTGTTTACAGTAGAAAGCGCTGTTTCTGATGCAGAAAAAAACGCTGATAAGCCAATTAACACAATAAGTAGTAAAAAGTACAAACTGCCGGGTTCCACTAAAAATCACACTCCAAATATTCTCTAATTAATTTTTCCGGGTTTTCTGTTTCGTTAAGAGCCATAGTTTTTCTTATTATAAGCGGATTTCCGCACAATATAACAACTTCATCCCCAACAGCAACCGCCTCCGCTATTTCATGTGTAATTATAACACATGTTTTGCCCTTTATAGCTTTTTTTATTTCTTCAATCACCCTTTGTTTAAGTGAAACATCAATGCCTTTAAAGGGTTCATCCAAAATAAAAATATCTCCTCTATATGCTATTGCACGTGCCAAAGCTACCCTACGCTTCATTCCACCGCTCAGTTGGGAGGGATATTTATTAGCAGCTTCACCAATACCCAGCGAATTTATTATTTCTATGCACAAGTTTTCATTTGCATTAACTGCCAACAAGTTTTGAAGCACCGTAATGGTTTCCAGCAATCTGTCCTCTTGAAAAACTACAGACATTTTTGCTGTTCCATCTGCAATAATCTCTCCCTTATCTGCCTTTATTAGACCAAGAAGCAGGTTCATTACAGTTGTTTTGCCACAGCCCGATGGACCCAAAAGCACCGTTGTTTTACCCTCTTTAAAATTTATTGTAAAGTCTTTTAAAATTTGCTTATCAAAAAATTTTGTAACCGAAAACAAACCCAGCTTCATTTTTCACCACCTGCCCTATGCTTATAAAAAATTGTTTTCATCGTTTGTTTAAACAGATTTTCAAAAAATATGCTCATTAAAATAACCACAATTGTCCATGCAAAAAGCTGTGGTGTTTCCAGATATATTTTTGCATTATACAAATTTGCACCAACTGAAAACTTGGGTGTGCAAATTACTTCTGCCGCAATACCTGCTTTCCATGCAAAACCAATTCCCATAATACATGCTGTATAAAAGTAATCCATACACTGTGGTACATATATAAGGCGTATGGTTTTAATGCGCCCAAAATTAAAAACCCTTGCCATTTCCAACAATTTTTTGTCAGTGTTTTTAATGCCTGAAGATACATTGCTCCACATAATAGGCAGTACCATTAAAAATGCAATAAACACAGGTACATTTGTGCTTTTAATCCAAAGCAAAGCCAGTATTATAAACGATGCCACTGGTGTAGCTTTTATAACGCTTATAAGTGGATAAAAAAGATGGTATGCCCCTGGAATAGCACAAGTAATTACCGCTAACAAAGTACCCACAAAAACTGCGCCACCAAAGCCAAGTGCTATCCTTAAAAGGGAACTTAAAATACTAAACCAAAAGGTTTTCTTCATAGAAAGCTCTCCAAAAACCTTAATAACCGTCATTGGCGATGCCACCAGTACTTCTTTTCCAACCCACATGCTTGCTACTTGCCATACGCCTATCCAAAAAACTACGGCAATTATTTTAATTATCAGGTTTTTATTCTTCACCGCAGTTCTCCTTTCTTAGTACAACAGAAGGCTCACAATTTCTCGTGAGCCTCCCTTAATACCTTTTAGTATTCTCTTACATAGTAAAAATCTTCATTCGGAACGGTACCACCAATTGCCTTAGGGTTAGCTTCATACATTGTATTAAGGAAGTTTTCAACAAGTCTAAGCATTTTGCTTCCATCAATAAATGTAATGTTGCAGTTAGGTATCGATGACGCGGCTACTGCTTCATCATCAATTATATCATAAGAAACAACGTATTTTGCTGCATTTTCGGGGTCTTCATTCACTACCTCAATAAAGTATTCATACTCATCTAAAAATTTGCTAAATTCCTTCTCATGCGCATCAACAAATTCTTTTCTTACAACAATACAGCCCATAGGCAGTGTGTTTGCAACCTTTTCTTCCTGGTATGAATATTCATCCCAGCACTTTGCAACATCAAGGGCAACGCGAACATCACTGTTTTTACTTATTGCAACAGAAGCAAATGGTTCAGGAAGCATTGCAATTTCAACTTCACCTGCCGCAACTGCCGCCGCAAGTTCCGCATGGGTTTGCATAAATTCAACTTTGCAGTCTGTAACACCATTTTTTAATAGAATATACTGCAACACGTATTCAGGCACAGCACCCTGCCCCGTAGCGTAAATTGTTTTTCCGCTTAAATCGCTTAAGGATTGAATTGTATTACCATTTTCAAGAATATACAGTATGCCCAGAGTGTTAATTGCAGCAATTTGAATTTCTCCTTCATTTTTGTTATAAAGGACACTTGCAAGGTTCACTGGAACAGCCGCCACATCTACTTCACCACTTATAAGCTTTGCAGAAACTTCGTCTGGCGTTGTAAGCACCTCAAAGTTGTAGTTTCCAAATACCTTCCCATTTTCCGTTTCGTCCATAAGCATAACTGCACCCATTGCTGTTGGTCCCTTAAGCAATGCTATTTTCATTTCATCTTTTTCTGCTTTCACAGGTTCTTGCGCTTTATCTTCATTTTCCGCTTGTGCATTTTCTTCTGGTGCCGGTGTTTCCGTTTGTGTTTCATTTGCCGCTGGTGTAGTTTCTTTCTTTGTACAACCCGTAAAGGCTGAAAATACAAGCATTACAGCAATAATAATACTAAAAATTCTCTTCATATTTAATAATCCTCCATTACTATTCTTCAGATTTAATACTGTCAATATCATAAGGTGTTTCCTGATATACATAATAGTTAATCCAGTTGCTAAACAACAGGTTAGAGTGTGACCTCCATCTTACAATTGGGTCTTTATCAGGGTCATCATCCTTAAAGTAATGCTTTGGTACTTCAATGTCTACGCCCTTATTTTTATCCCTGTCATACTCTGTTTTAAGGGTAAGTGGGTCGTATTCCGAATGTCCCATAACAAAAATACGTCTGCCATGCTTTGCTATTGCAATATATACTCCCGATTCCTCACTCTCTGACAGAATAACAACCTTAGGATTTTTTGCAATATCTTCATGCCTTACCTCTGTACGTCTGGAGTGTGGTACAAAGAACTCATCATCAAACCCTTTTAAAAGTTTATCGTTTTCGCCCTTATAATCATTTGTGTAGTGTGGAAAAACACCAAAAACCTTTTTGTCCAATGTGTGTTTAGGTATGCCATAGTGGTAATAAAGACCCGCCTGTGCACCCCAACAAATGTGCAGTGTACTTGTCACGTTGCTTTTGGTCCATTCCATTATTTCAACAAGCTCATCCCAATAGGTAATCTCTTCAAAGTCGAAAAGTTCAATTGGTGCACCTGTAATTATCATTCCATCAAATTTTTGACCTTTAATTTCATCAAATGTGTGGTAAAAGCTTGCCATATGCTCTGCAGGTGTATTTTTTGTATCATGATTTTTAGGGTGCAAAAGCGTTACTTCAATCTGCAAAGGTGTGTTGCCAACAAGCCTTAAAAGTTGAACCTCTGTAACCTCCTTTAAAGGCATAAGGTTTAAAATTGCTATTTTAAGAGGACGAATATCCTGATGGAAGGCTCTATCCTCATCCATTACGAAAATACCCTCTTGGGCCAAAACTTCTTGTGCTGGCAAATGAGCCGGTAATTTAATTGGCATTTCTATCCCTCCTCAACTGATTATATTTTCATTACCATTTTCTTACAATAATACATTAACCACAATATTATAACAAAACATCCGCATTATAGCTATTAAATTTTTATTAATTTCTTTGACGTTAACAAAAAATTCATATATTATTATTAAAAAAGGAGTTTTATTATGAATATACTTGTTGACGCTGATGCCTGCCCCGTTAAAGAGATTATAGTGTCCTCGGCAAAAAAATATAACATCCCTGTTTTTATGTTTGTGGATACAAGCCACCGCTTCAGTGATGATTACTCAACAGTTATAACCGTTGATAAAGGTGCTGACTCGGTAGACTTTGCCATAGTAAACCGCATAACGGACGGAGATATTTGCATAACCCAAGACTATGGCCTTGCCTCAATGGTACTTGCAAAAAATGCCTATGCAGTGCACCAAAATGGCTTTATGTATGATTCTGCCAACATAGACCGAATGCTTTTTGAACGCCATATAGGTAAAGAAATGCGTCGTGCCGGAAAACGTGGCGGTAAATTCAAGCCACGTACAAGAGAGGATAACGAAAAATTTGAGTCCTTCTTTACAGCACTTCTTGCTCGCCTTTTTCCTCAACCACCTCACGCTTAAAATTCATTAACTCCAACTCTCCTGTTAATTTAGGGTTTAATATAAGGGTGGCAACACCCTTTTCACCTGTTTGGGGTAATGCACAGGCTATGCCTTCCACCTTTTTATTCTTGAGCAATTCTTTCACCTTAGAAGAATCAACAGTGTTTCCGTAGGTATCTAAACAGTTTTTCCAAATAGTAAATTTGCATCCCTTTTTCCAATTTCCACAGAAAAAGGCTTTTTTGTTTTCAAATATTTCACCCTCATTACAAAGAGGACATTTGCCAAGACTTCCTTTAGATTTCCCCTTACCTCTTTTTTCATCCTCAAACACAATGGCCGAGTCTGCCTTTTTTGCATTATCTATAAGAAAATATACAAAACGCTTTATACTTCCCATAAACCGTTCATCCTGCATTTTCCCCTTTGCAATTGAGGATAATCCTTTTTCCCACTTACCCGTAGTTTGCGGACTTTTTAGTTCCTCAGGCACAATAGCAATAATGTTCATTCCTTTTATGGTAGGTACTAACGCTTTCCCTTTTCTAACTATATATCCAACTGTAATCAGTCTTTCTATTATTGCCGCACGGGTTGCCGGTGTACCCAATCCGCTGTCTTTAAGCTGTTCTCTTAGGTTTTCGTCCTCAATAAACCGTCCTGCATTTTCCATTGCAGAAAGAAGGCTTGCTTCTGTATATGGCTTTGGCGGCTGCGTTTTCTTTTTAACCGCCTTTGCATCAACAATCGCAATGGTGTCACCCTCTGATAATGGCGGCAAAACAGCTTCCTCTGTTTTTTCTTTCTTTTTCTTCTTTTCTTCTTCCTCTACGCCTTTGTAAAGTGCCATCCAGCCATCTTCAATTATTGTAGTTCCACGGGATATAAAAGTTTCATTCTCGCTAAGCACAACTGCCCTTGTGGTATTGTAAACATAAGGTGAATAAAAAACAGAAATAAATCTAAGTGCAATTAAATTGTAAACTTTTCGTTCCTCGTCCGTAAGGCTATTTATATTGATATTGCCATCCGTTGGAATAATTGCATGGTGGTCACTTACCTTTGCATTGTCAATTATTCTTTTAGAAACAGGCAGTTTTTCCAAGTTCATCACATATTGGGCAAATTCTTTATAATTATCTGCATAGCTAAGCTTTTTAAGGGTCGCCTTAATTTTAGGTATCATGTCATCGCTTAAATATCTGCTGTCTGTACGTGGATAAGTTACCATTTTGCGTTTTTCATACAAACTTTGTGCAATTGTAAGGGTTTTTTGTGCCGAAAATCCAAATTTTCGATTACAGTCCCTCTGCAGCTCAGTAAGGTCATACAAAAGCGGTGCAGGCTGACGTTTTTCCTCATTTTCAATTTTTGTTACTGTTGCGTTTTTACCTTTTACTTTGTTTGCTATTTCCTCTGCCTTTTCTTTTTCATATATTTTGGTTTCGCCGTAATCTACCAAAAACCATGTGCCGCCAAAATTGCCATAATCGGTGTTCACTTCATAATATTCCTTTGCATCAAAGGCATCAATCTCTTTTTGACGTGCCACAATTATAGCAAGGGTAGGTGTTTGCACTCGCCCTATAGACAAAAGAGCATCATATTTAAGGGTATAAGCACGTGAGGCATTGATGCCCACAAGCCAATCTGCCTCGGAGCGGCATTTTGCCGAATAATATAAATTGTCATAGGCCTCACTTGGTTTAAGCCCTGCAAAGCCGTCTTTTATGGCTTTGTCGGTCATGCTGGAAATCCACAGACGCTCAAAAGGCTTTTTGCATTGAACATAATCGTAAATGTACCTAAATATAAGCTCGCCCTCACGCCCGCTATCTGTTGCACAAATTATACTTTCAGTATCTTCGTCATTCATAAGGGATTCCAAAACCTTAAGTTGGTCATTGGTTTGCTTAATCGCTTTAAGCTTAAGGTTATCGGGCATAATAGGAAGGTCCTGATACCGCCATTTTTTAAGGTTAATATCGTAATCCTGAGGGTCACTAAGTGTGATTAGATGCCCAACCGCCCAACTTACAATATATTTTTCACCGCTAAGAAATCCGTTGCCACGCTGGGTTGCACCAAGCACCTTTGCAATATCACGTCCTACCGATGGTTTTTCCGCTATAACAAGTATTCTTCCCATATCATTCTCCATCATTCTAATAAATTGCAACTCAAATATCTATAATAATAACATTTTTCTGTCACTATAGTCAAATGATTGACATAACACCGGTTTACATATAAAATGACCATATACATTTTAAATTCGGAGGAAAATAGATGAATAGTTTTGTTATTATATCTGACAGCTCCTGTGACATACCTAGTCAGCTTATAGATAAATATAGTATTAACATTGTCCCTTTTTACGTATCCCTTGATCACGAAAAATATCTTAAAGAAATTGATGAGCTTTCTGTTGAAGCTCTTACCTCAAGCTTAGTAAACGACCACATATACCCAAAAACTTCTAACCCACCCATCGCCGATTACATAGATAAATTTAAACCCCACCTTGAGGCAGGAACCGACATACTTTGCTTTACTTTAACTGAAAAATTCAGCGGTTCTTACCAAAGTGCTGTGAATGCGGCATCACTTTTACTTGAAGAATATCCTTCGCGAAAGATAAGGGTTATAAACAGTTGCCTGGCCACAGGTGCTCAAGGTCTGTTGGTTCTTCAGGCGGCATATATGTGCCATGCTGGCTTAACCCTTGATGAAACTGCAAATAAGGCGGAACAGCTTAAAGAAACAGGCCGTGTATATTTTACTGTTGATTCATTGGATTATCTTCAAAAAGGCGGACGAATTGGCAAGGTAGGGGCATTTGCAGGGCAAATACTAAACATTAAACCAATTATTGCCCTTAAAGAAGGTGAACTTATTCCACAAAGCAAAGTACGTGGAAGTAAAAAAGCTATTAAAGAGATTATGGACCTTACACTAGGGGATGTTAACCGAAACCCAGAGGATTATGACTACTGCTTTGTTACATCAAACCGATTTGATGAAATAGAATGCGTACAAGCCTTACTTATGGATGATTATTCCATTGATGTACCCTTTGTGTCAATAATAGGTGCAACCATAGGGGCACATGTAGGGCCTACTGTTTTTGGCATTTGTCTTGTAAAAAAATATAACAAATTGTAATACCATTTCACCTGTCTTTCATATTTTGAGAAACAGGTGATTTTATTGGGACACATTTTTCAAACATATGTTCGCATAGGCTTGACAATTTAACGGTTTTTCATGTATTCTATAGATATTGTGCAATATATTGGTCTTTTACTGTTTTTATAATAAAAAAGTTTTGCGAAAAAATAAATTAAGTAGGTGCAGTTATGGCAAAAATGAATTCTATTACTTCCTATAATAACGAAAGTATAACCTCATTAAAGGGGGCCGACCGTGTACGTCTGCGTCCCGGTGTTATCTTCGGTTCCGATGGACTTGAGGGGTGTCAGCATTCTGTTTTTGAAATCTTATCAAACTCTATTGACGAAGCCCGAGAGGGGCATGGCAGTAAAATTGAAGTTACACGTTTAAAGGACAACTCTGTAATAGTTAAGGACTACGGACGTGGCGTACCCGTTGACTACAACAAAAACGAGGAACGATACAACTGGGAGCTAGTTTTTTGTGAGCTTTACGCTGGCGGAAAATATCAAAATAACTCAGGAGAAAATTATGAATACTCCCTGGGTCTTAACGGCCTTGGTACCTGCGCAACTCAATATTCATCTGAATATATGGATGCAGAAATCTACCGTGAAGGTTATTATTACAGCCTTCACTTTGAAAAAGGTGAAAACGTTGGCGGTCTTATAAAAGAACCAACATCAAAAAAATCCACAGGCACCTCCATTAAATGGAGACCTGACCGAGATGTATTTACGGACATAGCTATTCCATTATCTTTTTTTCAGGATGTGCTTAAAAAACAGGCAATCGTTAACGCCGGCCTTACCTTTGCATTATATGACGAGGAAAGCGGGGAAACCTTTACCTATTTGTACGAAAACGGAATTAAGGATTATTTGCAAGAATTAAATGAGGACAAAGGCTTAACAGGAATACATTACCTGGAAACCGAAACCAAAGGTCGTGACCGTGAAGATAAGGCAGAATATAAGTTGAAATTTCAGGCGGCATTCTGCTTTAATAACGAAGTCAACACCCTTCAATATTTTCATAATTCCAGCTTTTTGGAATATGGAGGTTCTCCTGACAAAGCTGTAAAAACCTCATTTGTTTACGCTATAGATAAATATATCAAAGCTAGTAACCTTTATAAAAAAGATGAAAAAAAGATCATTTTTGCAGATATAGAAGATAGTCTTATCCTTATTATCAACTCGTTTTCCACCATGACAAGCTACGAAAATCAGACTAAAAAATCCATTACTAATAAATTTATACAAGATGCAATGACGGATTATTTCAAACAACAGTTGGAGATTTATTTTATTGAAAATAAAATGGAAGCCGACAAAATTGCCGCGCAGATACTTGCAAATAAGCGAAGCCGTGAAACCGCTGAAAAAACCCGTGTTTCAATACGTAAAAAGCTTACAGGAAATTTAGATATAAGCAACCGTGTAGAAAAATTTGTTAACTGCCGTACCAAGGATATAAACCGACGTGAAATTTATATAGTTGAAGGGGATTCCGCTTTGGGGGCATGTAAACTGGGGCGTGATGCAGAATTTCAGGCTATCATTCCCGTGCGTGGAAAGATACTGAACTGCCTTAAAGCCGACTACGACAAGATATTTAAAAGTGAAATTATTACCGACCTTTTAAAGGTTTTAGGGTGTGGGGTAGAGATTAAAACCAAACATAATTCCGACCTTAATTCCTTTGATTTAAGCCAGCTTAAATGGAGCAAAATAATCATCTGCACCGATGCCGATGTTGACGGTTTCCAAATTAGAACCCTTATATTAACCATGCTTTACCGCCTTGTGCCCACCCTTATTTCTGAAAAAAAGGTGTTTATTGCAGAGTCGCCACTATATGAAGTGACTTCTGGCAAAAAAACATATTTTGCTTACTCTGAAACAGAAAAGGCAGATATACTGGCTAAGGTAAATGGTAAGTATACCATCCAGCGTTCCAAAGGTTTGGGTGAAAATCAGCCCGAAATGATGTGGGAAACAACGATGAACCCTGAAAGCCGAAGGCTAATACAAGTTATTCCAGAAGAAATAGTGGCAACGCAAAATAAATTTGAACTTCTTTTGGGCGAAAACCTGAAAGGTAGAAAAGAATATATAGAGGAATTCGGACATAACTACATCGATTTTAGTGAGCTGGGATAAACCGTAACAACCTAAGGAAACGCTGATAATTCAAAAATCAGCGTTTCCATAATTTCAAGGAGATTAATATGGCTAAGAAAACAGACAAAACAACAAAAATAATAAAAGAAGAAATTATATGCCAGCAAAATATAACGGATACACTGGAACTGAACTACATGCCATATGCCATGAGTGTTATTGTTTCACGTGCTATACCTGAAATTGATGGGTTTAAACCCTCTCACCGCAAGCTTCTGTACACTATGTACAAAATGGGGCTTCTTAATGGTGCACGTACAAAATCCTCCAATGTTGTTGGGCAAACAATGCACCTTAATCCACATGGTGATGCCGCAATATATGAAACTCTTGTACGACTTACCGAAGGTAATTCCGCCCTTTTACTGCCATTTATAGACAGTAAGGGAAACTTCGGAAAGCAATATTCAAGAGATATGGCATATGCCGCACCAAGGTATACAGAGGTAAAGTTATCCCCAATTTGCACCGAAATTTTCAATGATATAGACAAAAATACGGTGGAGTTTGTTGATAACTACGATTCTTCCACAAAAGAACCCGTACTTTTGCCAACCACTTTTCCAAATATTTTAGTAAACCCTAACCAAGGCATTGCCGTTGGCATGGCAAGCTCTATTTGTAGCTTCAACCTTAACGAAATTTGCCAAGCAACCGTAAACTTTATTAAGGATAGTAACTGTGATATTTCAGCCTATGTTAAAGCACCTGATTTTTCTACAGGGGGAGAACTTATCTACAATAAAGAGGAACTTGAACAGATTTATTCCACAGGTAGAGGGAGCTTTAAGGTACGTGCTAAATATATTTATGACGAAAAAAATAACTGCATCGAAATTACCGAAATTCCATACACCACCACCATTGAAGCCATAATAGACAAAATAATTATCTTAGTTAAAACAGGAAAAATTAAAGATATAACGGACATACGTGATGAAACCGACTTAGGTGGTCTTAAAATTGCCATAGATATAAGGAAAAATACAAGAGTGGATTTGCTTATGCACAAGCTTTTTCAGCAAACACCTCTTTCAGACAGCTTTGGCTGTAATTTTAATTTACTTATAGACGGACGTCCCAAAACCCTTGGCATTAAAGGTATTTTAAGTGCATGGATAGACTTTAGAATGAAGTCCATAAGAGGTCAGCTTGGCTACGATATTGATAAGAAAAACCACAAGCTTCATCTTCTTGAAGGTTTGAAAAAAATATTGGTTGATATTGATAAGGCAATACGCATTATACGTGAAACTGAATTTGAGGCTATGGTTATACCAAACCTTATGCAAGGGTTTGATATTGACGAAATTCAAGCGGAATATATTGCGGAAATTCGCCTTAGAAATATAAACAAAGAATATATTTTAAACCGAATTAAAGAGCTTGATAGTCTTCGTGGTGAAATACAAAGCCTGTCTGATACCCTTAAAAGCGATATAAAAATTAAAAACCTTATTTGCAGCCAGCTTAATGCCGTTGCAAAAAAATATGGTAAACCTCGTCGCACAGATATCCTAGAGGCACATGAAATTTCTGAAATTTCCCAGGAGGATATAATAGAGGATTATGGCATTCGCCTTTTCCTTACTGAGCACAATTACTTTAAAAAAATAACCCTTGTTTCCATGCGTTCATCAGGGGAACAAAAGCTTAAAGAGGATGACCGAATTATAGCCGAGGTGGAAACAACTAACCGCGCGGAGATAATTTTCTTTTCCAACAGGCAAAATGTGTATAAAATGAAAGCTAACGATGTAGCTGAGTGCAAAGCAAGCAGTATGGGTGATTATCTTAACAATATTTTTGACCTTGCGGATGACGAAAAAATAGTTTATATTACCACAACCTACGACTACAGCGGAAATATGCTTTATATGTTTGAAAATGGCAAAGGAGCAAAAGTACCCCTTAACGCCTACCAAACAAAGGCAAACCGTAAAAAGCTTGTTAATGCCTACTCTGCAAAATCTCCCCTTATTTTCGTTACAAAAATTGATGAGGATGCAGACTTTGTGTTAACACGTGACTTTGATAAAGCATGTCTGTTCAATACAGAACTTATTCCACTGTCTACCACAAAAAATGCGGGTGGTTTGCAGGTTTATACATTAAAGAAAAACAGCCAAATTACTCGGGTTTGCCCTGTTTCAGATTTTAATTCAGACAATACAGAATATTACAGAACCACAAAACTTCCATCTACAGGGCATTTCCTTACAGATGATGAAAAAGCCAAAAACAATAT
>JBFWMT010000057.1:0-16553 GCA_050251415.1 Anaerotignaceae bacterium
CAGATCTACAATCTGTTGCTTGAATTCAAAGGTGTAGGATTTTTGATTTTTTGCCATATTGAACACTCCTTTATGTTTATTATAGAATGTTCAACTTTCTGTGTCCATACTTATATACTAACACTAACACAACTTAAAACCCAAAACGAAAATATCTTTATGAAGTTTGCTGTAACAGACACTGGGTGCGGTATAAGCAAGGAATTTCTAGGCCGTATGTTTAAACCCTTTGAACAAAACGATGCCACTACAGCGCAAAGATATGGCGGAAGTGGACTTGGTTTATCCATTGCCAAAAACCTTGCAGAACTTATGAATGGTAAACTATCAGTTGCAAGTAAACTTGGCGAAGGCTCAACCTTTACTGTTGAACTGCCATTTGGTGTTCCTTTATCTCGTGTAACGCTTCCCGAAAACTCCTTTAATCATCTTAATGCAATAGTTGTTGATGATGATTTGGATACGTGCCAATACACCTCCACTATACTAAATAGAATTGGCTTACACCATAATTATGTAACATCGGGCTTTACTGCAATTAAAACAATAAAAGAAAGCTATGATAAAGGCGAGGAATACGATATTTGTATTATAGACTGGAAAATGCCTGATATTGACGGCATGGAAACAACAAGGCGCATACGTGAGCTTTATGGCAAAAATACAATCATCATTATTGCCTCTGCTTACGATTTAAGTGAAATTGAAGACGAAGCAAAAGCCGCAGGTGCGGATATGCTTATTTCAAAACCGTTATTCCAGAGTTCACTTTTTAATACACTTGTAAACGTTGTTGGAGGAAAGTATAATAAAAATGATACCAAGGAAATAACCTATAATTTTAGTGGCAAAAAGGTATTGCTTGCAGAAGATAATGCACTTAACCGCGAAATAGCCGTTGAACTCCTTTCCATGGTTGGTATTGTGGCAGATTACGCCGAAAATGGAAAGGATGCTGTTGAAAAATTTGAGTCCGCTCCTGCGGGCACATATTCCGCAATTTTAATGGATATACAAATGCCTATAATGGATGGCCATGAGGCAACACGTGTAATACGTAACCTTAAGCATAAACAGGCCGCTACAATACCTATTATAGCCATGACAGCAAACGCCTTTACCGAAGATATAACGTCTGCCATTTCTGCTGGTATGAATGAGCATATTTCAAAACCAATAGACACCCAAGTACTTTTTGCAGTACTTAACAAATATATTTGAAATTGAAACTAAATATATTCAGAAAGTGATGATGAACACATGAAACCTAAAGTATTAGTAACCCAATGGATACCCGATGCAGTAAATGACACATTCAATAATGAATTGGATTTAATTTATCCTAGTAAAGAAAAGGCTTCCTATTCATACAACGAAGTGCTTGAAATGATAGCCCAATACGATGCACTTCTCACTATTTTTAATAAAGGTGATAAGGCAGTAATTGATGCAGGGGTAAGGCTAAAAGCCATTGCAAACCTTGGCGTTGGGTATGATTCAATAGATGTAGAATATGCCACAGAAAAAAATATTGCCGTTATAAACTCGCCAACCAGTGTAACCGAGGCAACAGCCGAGCTTACCATAGGGCTTATTATGGCATCTATGCGTAATATAGTGGCTTATGATAAAAGTATACGAAATGGTGAATGGTCTAGTACAGCCTTTGAAGATAAAGCAGTTGAAGTGTTTGGCCATACCCTTGGAATTGCAGGCTTTGGGCGCATTGGAAAATCTGTGTGTAAAAAGGCACAGGTTCTGGGCATGAAGGTTGCCTATTACGACCCATTTCGTTTAAGCCCAGAGGATGAAAAAGAAATGAACGTTGAATATATGCCTTTAGAAAAACTTTTTTCACAGTGCAATTGTGTTTCATTACATATGCCATATACACCCCAAAACCACCATTTGGTAGATGAAAACCTTTTATCCACAATGAAAAAAGGTAGTTTTCTTATTAACGTAGCCCGTGGGCCTATAGTTAAAGAAAGTTCGTTGGTAGAAGCACTTAATAATGGAACACTTAAAGGCGCCGCATTAGATGTATATGAGTTTGAACCTAAAATTGGCAATGACCTGCTTGCTTGTGAAAATGTGGTGCTTAATCCCCATGTCGGTACGCAAACAATGCAGGTACGAATAAATATGTGCAACGAATCTTTAAGTGGTGTTTTGGCAGTGCTTAAAGGGGAAACACCATACAACCTTGTTAACAAAAATATTAAACTAGGGAAATGCTGATTTAATGCACTCAAAAAATCAATCAGCTTTGCCTAGTCTAAAAAAAACACCTTGGTGAATTGTAGCTAATTCACCAAGGTGTTTTTTAAAATATATCCTTATGCTGGCGCTTCGAACCAAATATTCTCTCATCCAAATCGCAATCTATCTCTTTGTCATCACCAATTCCAAGAAGGCCCCTCTGACCATGCTTCCTCTTTTCAGAAGTAATAAAATCGTCAGTTTCTTTACCCATGCCAAAGCTGTTGTTAAAAATAACTGGCTTTGGAAATCCGGTTACACGGGGACGCTGTGCCATTGGTTTCACAAGCGTTGATGCGCTTTGTGTAGTGTTGAAGGTAGTTCTCTCCCTTTGCGAAGGCTGCGTAGCAGACCTTTCCGACATCCGCCTAGCGACCATATCTGGCATCCGATCAGCACCACCAAGAATCCCTCTACCTCGCAAATAATCACCATATGTTGCCATCTTTCCTTTACGCGCAACTAAAATAAACATTACAACTAAAATTATATAACTTATAACATTGCCTCTCATATCAACCCTCCTAAATTACCCTAAGTCTTTGTATATATTCTACACCCTTAAAAGAAAAAAGTCTATTGTATGGATTAGTATTTTGTGCTAACATATACTAATTAACTAGATTATTTTTCCCAAAGGAGTAACCACATATGAATAAAAATGAAGAAACCGCAAGACTTTTGCGTATAAATGAACTTGCACACAAGGCAAAAACAGAGGCCTTAACAGCCGAAGAGCTTGCTGAAAGAGATGTGTTAAGGAAAGAATACCTTTTAGCCTTTAGGGCAAACATGATGGCAACAATGGAAAAAATTTCAATAGTTGAAGAAGATGGAAGTTATACCCCTGTGGTAAAAAAAGATAAATAATATAAAGTTCTTGAGTATTTTCCCTCAAGAACTTTATATTTTTTCTACTCTTCGTGGCTATTTTCCCACTCCAGCATTAACTCCTCTATACGCTCCTCAAGCTTTGTTTTGTCCTCAAAAAGCTGTTGCGCCTTGTAGGCATCCGTTGCTACCTCTGGCAGTGACAACTGTTGGTCAAGATTTGCAATTTTTTCTTCGGATTCTTCAATTTCCCTTTCTATCTTAGCAATCTTGTTTTTAACTTTGCGTTCTTTTGCCTGCTGTTCTTTTTGTGTCTGCCAATCCTGCTTTGTTGCAGACAGTGCCTCGGTTTTAGTCTCTGCGGTTTTGTTGCCGAACAACTGCTCTTCGCGTTCTTTCAAAGTTTTCTTTTCTATATAGTAATCATAATTGCCAAGGTACTGATTCATTCCATTTTCCGTTAGTTCCAAAACCTTTTGGGCTGTTCGGTTAATAAAGTATCTGTCGTGAGATATATACACAACTGTACCCTCATACCAATTTATGGCATCTTCAAGTATTTCTTTGCTGAACATATCCAAATGATTTGTAGGCTCATCCAGCATTAAAAGATTTGCCTTGCTTAACATTATTTTTGCCAGCATAACTCTTCCTTTTTCACCGCCGCTAAGTGCGTTTATAGGCTTAAATACATCGTCGCCCTCAAAAACGAACGCCGCCAGCACATTGCGTATTTCTCCATTTGTAAGGGTTGGGTATGTATCAGCTATTTCCTGAAAAATAGTTTTGCTCTCATCAAAATTCTGTTGTTCCTGGTCATAATAGCCAATGTTTACATTTGCACCTAACTTTATCCTTCCGCTGTCACTTACTTCTTTGCCCAAAAGCATTTTAAACAGCGTACTTTTGCCAATACCATTAGGGCCAATTATTGCAACCTTGTCCTCTCGCTTTATGTCCATGTTTACTCCGCAAAAAAGCCGTCTATCAGGAAAGCTTTTACTTAATTCCTCGGCAAAAAGTACATCGTTTCCGCTTACAATACGTGGTGCAAGAGTAAGACGCATTTTATCCGGCAAATTGTCTGGTTTATCTACCCTTTCAATTTTCTCTAATTGTTTTTCACGGCTTTCCGCACGTTTTATGGACTTTTCCCTGTTAAAAGAACGCAGTGTTTTAATTACATCTTCCTGATGTTTTATTTCTTTTTGCTGGTCAGTAAAAGCCTTAAGCTGAATCTCTCTGTTTACAGCCTTCTGCGTCGCATAAAATGAATAATTACCTTCAAAAATATATGTTTTTTTGTTCTCAATTTCTATTGTTTTTGTAACAATTTTATCCATAAAATATCTGTCATGGCTTATTATAACCACTGCCCCTTGATATCCACGCAAAAAGTCCTCAAGCCAACTTATGGAATCTATATCCAAATGGTTTGTAGGCTCGTCCAGCAATAATAATTCTGGTTTTGCCAAAAGAAGCTTGCCCAAATGTACCCTTGTTTTTTGCCCGCCAGAAAGCTGCCAAACAGGCTTATCAAATTCTTCTTCGGTAAAGCCAAGGCCTTTAAGCACTCCCTTAACACGGCTTTTATAACCATATCCGTCTCTCTCCTCAAAGCTGTGTTGTAGTGTGGCATAATCCTCCATATGCTTTGCTAAAGCTTCGCCGCTAAGACCTGCCATGTCCTGTTCCATTTTTCTCAGGTTCTCTTCCGCCATTATTACGTCTGCAAAAACAGAAAGTGCTTCCTCAAAAATTGTCTTTTCACCCTCTACTACTGCATTTTGCTTAAGATACCCTATTTCTATTCCCTTTTTAATGAAAATCTCGCCGCTGTCGTGGCTTATCTCACTTGTAATTATTTTAAAAAGAGTGGTTTTCCCTGCGCCATTAACGCCAACAATAGCCGCTTTTTCCTTGTCTTCAAGGTTAAACGTTATTTTTTCCAGTATCGTATCCACTCCGTATGCCTTCGCTATATCTTTACATGCTAAAATCATTTCAAGCAACTCCCTTCAATCCACTAGAGTATATCAGAAATCAACAACAAATAAAAGACAAAACATTGACAATAAATTGAATAAAGTGGTATACTCTATGTTACTAAGGGGTGGTTTTCGATGTATAATGAAAGAAAAATTTCTAGTGCTGTTATTAATAGACTGCCTAGATACTATAGGTATTTGGGGGATTTACTTGAAAATGATATTACTCGAATTTCTTCAAAAGAGCTTAGCACCAAGATGAATATAACCGCTTCCCAAATACGTCAGGACCTTAATAATTTTGGAGGTTTCGGACAACAGGGCTACGGCTATAATGTAGAATATCTCTATAACGAGATTAAAAAGATTTTAGGTCTTGACAGAGTGTACAACCTTATTGTTGTTGGTGGCGGCAATATTGGTCAAGCTCTAGTTAATTACACAAACTTTGAAAAACGTGGTTTTGTTATTACCGCAGTGTTTGATGTAAATCCTCGTCTTGTGGGCATGACCATACGTGGAGTAGGCGTTTATGATGTTGACTGTATGCAGGAATTTGTTAAAAACAATAAGGTAGATGTAGCAATACTTACCCTTCCAAGAGCACAGGCAAGCAAAGTTGCTAATGACTTAGCCAATTGGGGTGTTAAGGGCATGTGGAATTTCTCTCATGTAGACCTTGATATGCCTGAAGACGTAAAGGTTGAAAACGTACATCTTACAGACAGCCTTATGACGTTGCTTTACAAAATTAATGAGGTTGAAATCGACGAATCCTCAATTACGCACATCAAAGATGATAGTGACGAATAGCAAAAACCTTAAGGCCTGTATTTATTTATACAGGCTTTTTTACATTAAAAAATAAATTTAATTCAAGGAGGATTATTGCACAATGAACCCTAGTTATATTATTACACCTGCCGCTGGTGCAATTATTGGATACTTTACAAACTGGCTGGCAATAAAAATGCTTTTTAGACCACATAAACAACTATTTATAGGCAAAATAAAAGTGCCCTTCACTCCAGGCCTTATCCCCAAAGAAAAGGAACGCATTGCCCTAAGCCTTGGAGATACTGTAGGAAACTACATTTTAACCCAAGATGTAATGCTGGACTATTTAAACAAGCCTGATGTTATTTCAAGCCTTTCCTCTTCACTAGACAAGGGCTTCAATTCATTAAAATGTAGTTGCCTTACAGTAGACCAAGCCCTTAGCAATATTATAGGCAGTGATAAGGATAGCTTTATTGATGCTGCAAAAGCAGGCGCACTTACAACTATAGAGAGCTTCTTACTTAAACCAAACTTTAAAGATGATATAAATGCCATCATATATAACAAAGTATATCATCTTCTTTCAACAGATATTAAAGAACTTCCAACAGACAAGCTTCTTGAAGTACTTAGAGCCGCCATTGAGTCCTGTACCAAAGATATTGCTCAAAAAGGCATTTTACGTAATGTTATTGAAAAAAGCCTGTGGGAATTTTTGCTTAATTTAAAAGATGATGAACGTAAATTATGCGCAATTGCCTCCTATTCCAGCGTGCAAGAGGCAAAGGACTACCTTTCCATAAAAACACCTGCCATAGTTAACGCGCTTATATCCCTTACAGAAAATCCAGAAGTTGAGAAACTGATTAAGGCAAAAATAATTGGAATTATCCAAAACTTTGCAGGGCCATTTATGGGTATGTTCATAAATGCTGATGATATCTATGTACGCCTTATAGAAAGCCTTACTGTTTATATTAACGACCCAGAAAATATGCCCGAAATAGAACACGCCGTAAGCCTTATAGTTGATAAAGCGATGGATATGACCGTTGGTGAGGTTTGTGGACTTATAACTGGTGAAATGCGTGAAGTAACCATCAATAAAGCTGTTGGCTTCATAATAGAGGAAATAACAAAAACCGAAACCATTGACACTCTTATGGCAAAACTTTCTTCCTATATTGCCGAGCATGAAAATAACAGTATTTTGGATATTTTAAACACAATAGACAATAATACAGATAAAAATGTTAAAAATTTTATTGATTCAATTACAAACAGCATGTTTTCCAAGGCAACCGTTTCTTTTATAACCGAGGTTGTAAATAATCAAACAAGCCGACTTCTTGAACAAAAAATTGCTTACCTGACCCAAAAAGTAAGCCAAAACACCTTTGAAAGCTTTAAAAAATCTATTTTTGCAATTTACGGCTATAGTTTAAAAACCGTTGCCCCTAAAGTTCTTACTGCATTTAACATACCAAAAATTGTAGAGGAACGTATCAATTCTTTTAGCATCCAATATACTGAGGAGCTAATATTGGCAATAGTAAACAAAGAACTTCAAGCAATTACCGCCGTTGGTGGTGTTTTGGGTTTTATTATAGGCCTTTTGCCCGTTTTAATTGAACTAATATAATAATACACAAATATTTATAAAAATAATTTGTACTTTTTTTAAACAAAATTTTCACAAGTTTTTATTAGCTTATTGACTTTATCAATAAGCTTTGTTAAAATACAAGTGAAGTTTGTGGACTGCGTTTTGTATTATCGAACACTGTGAGGTTAAATTATGGGGAAAACTAAAAACATTCAGTCTTTAGAGCGTGCTATGTCCATTTTAGAGCTTTTTGAAGATGGAAACCGAGAAAAAAGTGTTAAAGAAATTGCAATCAAGCTAGATTTAAGCAAAAGCACTGTATTTGGCTTAATCAACACCCTTGCAAACCTTAACTATCTTCACCAAAATGAGGACACCTTGAAGTACAGCCTTGGCCTAAAAGTGCTGGCCCTTGGCACTGCGGTGTCACAAAGCAATTTGTTTGCAAAAGTGGCTAATCCTCATTTGCAAAAGCTTTCCTTTAAGTTCCAAGAAACATGCCTTTTGGCAATCCAAGAAAATGGATTTGTTGTTTATATAGACAAAACCGAATCTTCGAGTTCAATTTCAATAAACACACGCATTGGTACAAAAAAAGAACTTTTCTGCACAGGCGTTGGTAAATGCTTTCTTGCCTTTATGCCAAAAGAAAATGCCGACAACATTATAGCCCTTGGTCTTCGTAAAGTTACACCAAACACCATTGATAATGCAATAGACCTTGAAAAGGAGTTAAACTCCATAAGAAAACGTGGCTTTGCATTTGATAACGAGGAATATGAACTGGGTATAAGCTGTGTAGCTGTGCCTGTTTTCAGCAATGATGGCAAAATAATTGCATCTGTAAGTCTTACTGGTCCCACAGCAAGAATACGTGGTATAGACCTTTCCGAATTAAGCGAAAGCCTTAAATTTACTGCAAAAGCTATTTCAGGGGACTTAAATATTTAATATTTTTCAAATTTAGGTAGTAAACGGCGAAAGCCTGCTAATAATAACAATGTTGTTAATCATTTTAAGGGGGAAATAAAAATGGAAAAATTCCGCAGTGAAGAAATTATGGAATTATCATGTAAAGGTTACTTTAAATCCATGGGTTATTCTGAAGACGAATTAGGCCATAAACCAAGAATTGGTATTGCAAATTCATGGAACCAGTTAGTACCTGGCCACTATAATCTTAATCAGGTTGCTGAATACGTTAAAAGAGGTATTTACTCAGCTGGCGGCGTAGCTTGCGAGTTTGGTGTAATGGCTGCTTGTGATGGTATTGCACAGGGTCACATTGGTATGAAATATATCCTTCCATCACGTGAAATTATTTGTAACTCAGTTGAAATTATGGTACAGGCTCATCAGCTTGATGCAGTTGTTCTTCTTGCATCATGTGATAAAATTGTTCCTGGTATGCTTATGGCAGCAGCAAGACTTAACATCCCTGCTATCCTTATTAACGGTGGACCAATGCTTGGCGGTATCTTCTTTGATGGCAGAAAATCAGACGGTACTTCCCCTGATGAAGCTAAAGGAATGCTTGCAGCAGGCAAAATTAATCAGGATGAACTTGATAACCTGATTGACGCTTGTGGTCCTGGCTGCGGTTCATGTTCTTTCTTTGGAACAGCAAACACAATGGGCTGTGTAACTGAAGCCCTTGGTATGAGCTTAACAGGCAGTGCAGTTATTCCTGCTGTATATGCTGAAAGATTAAGATGTGCTTATGAAACAGGCGCAAAATGTGTTGAGCTTGCTAAAAAAGACATCAAACCACGTGACATCATTACAAAAGAGTCTATTAAGAACGCTATTAAGGCTTGCCTTTCTGTTTCAGGCTCAACAAACGCGGTTCTTCACTTAAGTGCTATTGCTATTGAAGCGGGTATCCCTTATGAAGAATTTAATGTAGTAAATGCATTTGATGATTTAAATAAAACAACACCTCAGCTTGCTAAAATTAACCCTGCAAGCCACTGGAGCCTTGAGGACTTCTATTTTGCAGGCGGTATGCCAAGAGTAATGCAGCACTTAGGCGACTCCCTTGACCTTACAGTTATGACTGCAAACGCTATGACCCTTGGCGAAACACTTGCAAAGGTTAAATACACATATCCTGAAAACAAAGAACTTATTAGAACAAAAGAAACTGCTTACAGCCAAACTGGTGGTCTTGCAGTGCTTAGAGGTAACCTAGCCCCTGAAACAGGTGTTACAAAACCAGGTGCTTTTGACCCATCATTATATGAATTTACAGGCACAGCTATCTGCTTCGATTGCGAAGAAGACGCTGAAGAAGCTATCCTTGGCGGCAAAGTTAAACCTGGCAATGTAGTAGTTGTTCGTTACGAAGGCCCTAAAGGCGGCCCTGGTATGAGAGAGATGTACAAGGCTATGAAATACCTTTACGGTATGGGTCTTAACATGTCTACAGCCCTTATTACTGACGGTCGTTTCTCAGGAACAAATAACGGCTGCTTCGTTGGACACATTTCTCCTGAAGCTGCTGACGGTGGTCCAATCGCTATAGTTGAAGACGGCGATGAAATCTACCTTAACGTAATGGAAGGTAAGCTTGAGCTTCATGTTTCTGACGAAGTTATTGCTGAGAGACTTAAAAACTGGAAACGTCCTGAAAAGAAAGACATTCCTAACGGCTATTTAAGACTTTACTCAAGAGTTGCTTCTTCAGCGGCTAAGGGTGCAGTTATTGATTGCTAATTAATTGCTAATAAAAAGCGGTTTCCTCTGATTTATTTCAGAAGAAACCGCTTTTAGTGTCAAAAGTCAAACCCTTGAGTGCTTTGCCCTCAAACACCCACAAGGGTTTTCCTGTCAGCCCTTTGCTTTGCAAAGCTGTCCTTCGGACAGATGGCACTTCTTTGCCATTGCCACCTTGACCCACATAAACCCGCATAGATATGTGGGTTTAAAAAATTTTTGGTCTTGCTTTTTTCAAAAAGCAAGTGGGTTTGGGCGACGCCCAAGGTTTTTCGAATCTAAATGGTTTTGCCTTAAAATGTAATGTTATCTATAAGCCTTGTTTTGCCAACAAATACCGCCATTGCAACCAAAACCTTTTTCTCTACAAATTCCACATCCTCAAGAGTATCACTATCCACCATTTTAACATAATCAATTTTAGCAAAAGGCTCTTTTTCTATAATTGCCTTAATTGTATCCACTACCGCTTGGGCATTTCTTTCTCCGCTTTCAAGAATTTTTCTTCCCTCTGCAAGTGACCTGCTAAGCACCAATGCCGCTTTTCTTTCCTCTGCACTTAAATATGAGTTACGTGAACTTATAGCAAGCCCGTCCTCTTCCCGCACAATTGGACATTCTATAATTTCCGTGTCAATATTCAAATCCCTAACCATTCTTTTAATAATAGCAAGCTGTTGTGCATCTTTTTGTCCAAAATAAGCCCTATCTGGCGTAACTATATTAAAAAGCTTATTAACAACGGTGCATACACCCCTAAAATGTGTCGGTCTGCTCATACCACACAAGTTGTGTGTAAGGCTTTCCATATCTGTAAAGGTACAAAAATCCTTAAAATACATTTGGGTTGCCTGTGGATGAAAAATAATATCTACGCCTGCCTCATCACACAGCTTGCTGTCGCTTTCCAAATCCCTTGGATAGGAGTCTAAATCTTCATTCACACCAAACTGAATTGGGTTTACAAAAATGCTTACTACCACCTTGTCATTTTCCTCATGCGCCTTTTTTATAAGACTTTTGTGTCCATTATGAAGATAGCCCATCGTAGGAACAAGACCAACTGTTAAACCCTGTCTCTTCCACACCTTAACATTTTCACGTACTTCAGCAATTGTCACTAATGTTTTCATTTGATTCCTCCAAAAAATAATTATGTTAAAATCTACTTTTCTTCTACCGTGTATCTCAAAACTGTTTTTCGCTTTTCTTCAACAGTTTTTCGTGCGTCATTTATATAAATCTCTCTGTGGAGCGAATTTTTCCTTTTAAGTCCATTTTCTTCAATAAAAATATTCATCTTTTCAAAAGATTGTTTTTCGTTGTTATAGCTGCCTGTATGCATAAGTTGTACACACATGCCATCCTCAACTGTACCAAACTTAACCTCTTTAATAAGTGGATGTGGTTTAGTGGAAATAAGCTTAACAACAGTCATTCTTGCAATTGCCTCTGTTACAAATTCAGGCTGGCGTATCATGAGTGTGTATATAAGCTCATTTTTATTCATTGCACCCGACTCATTAATGGCTTCTTTTCCATCCCATATTCCCTCAAGTGGATAAACTGTATAATCAAAATATCCACCTGGTATAAAACCTTTTTTAGGAAGCATTTTCACAGAATAGCTAAGGCTGTATAACACCTCAATACGGCTTGCAAAGTCCTCACCGTTTGGATTTCCCTTGCCAGTTATCATAAAATAATTGTATTTGGGCACAGTCACAAGCATAGGTTTATCCTTAGGCGTATATATTTCCTTTTCATGCTTTTTCCATTCATGCTTCATTTATTTTCCTCCTCAAGAACTACCCTTACAGGTACACCATCAAGCCCATCCATTTTAAGGGGAAGACATATAAGGCGGTATTCTCCATCCTTTATATGGCAAAGTTCAAGTCCTTCTATAATTGGTATGCCATACCCTAGTAATATTTTATGACAACAAAAATCTTCGTTACTGCTATCTTCTATATCCATTGAATCCGTTCCAACAACCATTAATTCAAGATCCGTAATATATTTTGCTCCGTCTTTTGTTATACCATATTTTTCTTCTGTTTTAAATAGAATTCTGCTTTTAGGCTCAAGTTTCAACATCTTTAAAAAAGCCTCATCTATAGCTTGCCTTACACTAACCACCCTGCACTTACCACAAATTAGGTTTATATTTAACTGTGCTACGTCTGCCCCGTCATCAAAAAAATGCTTTGGTGCATCAATATGTGTAGCAAAATGACTACCCATTTCTATTTTACTTACATTAAATTCATCCCCATTACAAATAGAAAATGCCTTACTTACAAAATATTGGGGGTCTCCATTATAAACCTTTGTTTGCGTGTTTATATTTTTTGTTATATCAATAAACATAATCTTCACCTTTTTTTAAAAACGTGGTATACTATGTACGAAGCTAACGCTGTCAAATTTGTGTCATGCTGTGCTTAATATACTTTATTTAGGAGGAATATAAATGGCATTTCAAGTTACTAAGGAATCAAAAATAGGCGAAATTTTAATGCAAGATAGAGGTATTGCCGCTATCTTAATGCAATCTGGTATGCACTGCGTAGGCTGTCCGTCATCAGCAGGTGAAACCCTTGCCGAAGCAGGCATGGTTCACGGCATGGATGTCGAAAAACTTGTTGCGGATATAAACGCATACCTTGCAACGAAATAAAATCCGTTTTTGTGCAAATGTAAAAACAAACCCTCCTTACTTCAAGGGGGGTTTTTCTTTGTTTATTTTAATCTTTCAACTCCTGGATAGTATTTTAAATACACTTTTCCCAAAATCTTTTCTTCCTTAACAAATTTGTTTACCCAAAATCTTGAGTCCAACGATTCGTTTCTATTATCGCCCATCATAAAATAGCAGCTCTCTGGGACTTCATACGGGCCGTAGTTGCCATAGGCTGTTTCCTTTACATATTCATCGTCAAGAGGTGTATCTGCTCCATTTATGTACACCCTTCCGTCAATAACCTCAACTGTATCTCCCGGCAAACCTATTACACGCTTAACATACAGTATTTCTTCGTCATCAGGATACTTAAACACTACTATATCCCCTCGTTTTGGACTATCAAAATAGTAGGTAAGCCTAAGTGCGATTATTCTGTCTTTAGGCATTATAGTGTTTTCCATAGACCCTGTAGGTACAGTTGCATTCACAATAATAAAATTATTTATCAAAAAAGCCAGCACCAATGCAAAGGCAATTGTTTTAATCCAGCTGATAATTTCAGTTTTAGCGCTTGTTTTTTCTTCTTTTTTCTCTTCTGCTTTATTTTCTTCTGACATTTTAATTACTCCCTAAATTTTATTTGACCCATATAATACCACAAAAAAATTAAATTGTGCACAAAAATAAAGATTTATTTAAATTTAAGGTGACAGTGAAAACTATCCCCTGTCACCTTAAAAAGATTACATCTCGTCTTTTCCGTCTTTCTTCTCTTCTTCCGCTGAGGGGATAATTACTACATTGTCTTCAAAATCATCCTCTTTAGTTGCGGTATCTTCTTCGTCCTCTTCAAAGCAATCGCAGAAATCATCGTCATCAGCCTGTTTTTTCGCTTCGTAGACGTTTCTTATCTCCTCCGCTTTTTCAGCAACAGTATCAGCTGCCTTTTTCATAATTGGCTTAGCATCTTCAACTACCTTGTCTATCTTTTCACCTGCTTTTTTCATAACAGGTTTGCTTTCTTCAACAATTTTATCGGTTTTTTCACTAACGTTTTTTGCAAAAGTGCTTAAACCATCACCAGCCTTAGATAGAAGTTTGCTTACCTTATCGCCTACATCAAGGTTATCTTTCCTGTCAATAGCGGCAAAAAGTCTTTCGGCATCGTCCACACTTATAATACCTTTTTCAACCATGGATAAAATAGCCATTCTTTCTTCCTTCATACTATTACCTCCTTAAAATTTTATTTTTCAAATAAAGTAAACGTAACAAAAGCCTATTCGTCTGCTATTATCTAAAATTTATTTATTTTTATACAAATTATTTTGAAAGTAGTGGTAAATCTTTCTATTTAGAAATATAATTTTGTATCTCTTCAAAAATTTCATTAAAACCGACTCCAAGCTTAATTCTTACTACAAAAAGTATTAATACAGCAACAGTAAGCACGGCAAAGGCACATTGCCTTATAATAAGCCTGTTAATACGTTTCTTTCGCCTATCATCATCCTTATACAAATTACTAGTAACGTAAACCCCTCCCAGTATTCCAAGACGAGCCTCCATCACAAGAGATTTCTCCGATTTAAGCATAAAATATGCCTTCCGTGTCATGTTAAACAGATATTCTTTCCCATTCTGCACGCCTTTAATAGCGTATTTTCTATTCCACCCTGCCCCACTATTCCTATCTCTTGCCACGGGGCGACACTGTATCAGCACAAAGGTTTCTTTTTTAGAAAAATACTTATCAATTGCAGTAATTATAACCTTGCACATAATTACCGCAACATACATGCTTGCCACTACCGTTACTATAGCCATAAACGGTATATCCTTATTGACATTTAAAAAATTTATATATCCAAGGCATATGCACTGATAAAAATAGTATTCAATAACTGCATAATTTATTGCAAATAAAACTGTCCAAAGAACATATTTTTTTTTTCGTCCCTGCACATACCACGCCTTTATTCCCCAAAGAGAATATGCTGTTATTATTACCATAACCGTACTTATTACAACAATAAGGCCATTTATTTGCAAGTCACTAGGTGCAAAGTATGACATGCCAACAATAGGCACGCACCAAATCCAAATTACAAGCCATTGTTTCCTACCTGTTATTATCATGGCCAAAAGGCATAAAAAAATTACAACCATTGAAATACTGCCTATTACCGCCATGTCCTCCTCCCGCTAGCGCTTAAATACCTCTATACATTTCAGGCTTAAATACTCCGTCCTTTTGAGCCTGTTCAATTTGTTTAAGCATAAGGGCATTGTCTCTGTTAAAAATCCCCTTAAGTGAAATATAGTTGGATGCGTGATTAGACCTAAAAACAGTTCCTTCGGCATCCACATTTTCTATAAATAACCGCATTTCCTGCAAAATTTCGTTAGGCCCCAAAAGCTCAAATTCTCCTGCCCTGTGTTGAGTATAAAGCTCTGTACCAGGTTCTACCATAAGGGTTAAAAACCCAACATATTCCGGCTTTATTGCGCTTATAACCTTTGCAGAGTTTACGGCATGTTCCTTTACCCTTTTCTTTCCACCGAGACCCGAAATAAGTGTAATTGAAACAACCATTTTTGCTTTTTTAAGCTTAACCCCAGCTTCAATAATTTCTGCCGATGTAACCCCTTTTTTAACATCTTTAAGCACTGTATCATCGCCACTTTCAGCGCCCATATAAATCATATCTAACCCAGCAGATTTAAGCATTTGAAGCTCTTCGTCGCTTTTAAGGTTAACATCTGCTGGTGTACCATAAGCCGAAATTCTTTCAACCTCGGGAAATATTTCCTTAATCTTTGATAGGATATACAGTAAATCCTTTGTTTTTACAATAAGCGCATCTCCGTCTGCTAAAAAAATTCTCTTTACCGCAACACGGCTATAGTATGTTCTTGCCATAACAAGGTCTTCAACAACCTCCTCAAGATTACGTATTCTGAACTTTTTGTCTTTAAACATAGCACAAAATGTGCATGTATTTCTTGCGCATCCAATTGTAAGCTGAATAATTAAACTGCCCGCCTCGCTAGGCGGTCTGTACACGACACCTTCATATCTCATTAAATTAAATACCTCTCTTATTTAAATTTCTGTATCATCATCATTATAATTTTTTTATGTTCTTTAATCAACATAAATTTAAACCAGCGGACTTAAAAAGTCCGCCAGTATAAGTTTTACAGCGTTGAGGCATTAATTCTCACAACAACACCGTCCTCAATTGTAAGTATAACCGAATAGTTATTTTTACTTACGTACCATAAGGAATAAAAATCTTTAAAATCATAGGAAGTTTTTGCATCGTCAATACGTATTACCAAATCATCATCGTCTGCAATTTCATAAATTCTTTTGCCTGTATCCGTATTTAAAGTAACTTCTCCTTTTACAAGGGAATATACCTTTCCCTCTGCACCTGTAAGCTCTGCACTTATATTTTTCGCCATATTATCAGCATATGTAACAGTTGCGTCATATGTTTCTCCGCTTTGCCATCCCTTATAAAGCAATGCTCCTGTTGATTTCTCACCGTCAATTTTCACCACTGTGCTGCTTGATAAATAGACTGTTTTATCGCCAATCTTTATGCTGTCACTACCCATTTTAGCAATTTCGCCGCTTGTTCTGTCATAACTATCCTGGTCAAGGTCAACCAAA
>JBFWMT010000058.1:0-16383 GCA_050251415.1 Anaerotignaceae bacterium
CTATTGTAAATAATAATGATGCTGTAACCACCTATGAATTTGAATTTTCAGATAACGATAGTCTTTCGGCAGTAGTTGCAAATATCGTAAACGCAGACCTTTTGGTTTTGCTTACAGATATAGATGCCCTTTACGACAGCAATCCTCGCAATAATCCAGATGCAAAGCGAATTTCTGTTGTTGAAAAGGTTACACCCGAAATTGAGGCAATGGCCGGGGATAAAGGCAGTACCTTTTCTGTTGGTGGCATGGCTACAAAAATATGTGCCGCAAAAATGTGTGAAGAAAAAGGAACCGACATGGTTATTGCCCTTGGTGAAGACCCAAGACTTCTGCATAATATAATAGATGGCGAAGATATAGGAACAATGTTTGCAGGAAAAGGCAGGTAATTCCAATGAAAAAATGTCCATTTTGCGGTGCAGAAATACAAGATGAAACAACACAATGCCCAGACTGTGGACATAATGAAAATACATCTGGTGAAATCTTTGGTGATGCAAAAGAGAATGATTCTCAAATTATAGAGGAAAAAAGTAACGAAAGTGCAGTTGATATACAAAACAAAAAACTGCCTATACTTGCAAAAATACTGCTTATAGCTGCAACTTTTATATTTGGCCCGGTGATAGGTTTTAATTCAGGTGTTTTGCTTTGGGAAAGTGAAAAACCAGCATATAGACGATTTGGTAAAATACTTCTGCTTATTGCACTTGCCTACTTTGGTATTTCTTTTGCAATGGGCAAACCAGCTAAAGCAGCATTTTTATATGGATTAGAGCTAATTTAGGGGATGAATACTATGAAAAATGAAATGCGAAAAGATTTTCTTAATAAAAGAAATGCTATACCAAAGGCACAGCAAATTGAAAAAAGCAAAATTATATTTGAAAAACTGATAAACAGTAAAGAATATAAAAATGCCGATTGGGTTTTTACATATATAGACATGGGTTCAGAGGTTAAAACAATACCCTTCATAGAAAAAGCATGGGCAGATAAAAAACACGTTGCCGTTCCTATTGCCAAAGCCAACAGGCTTATGTATTTTGTGGAAATAACAAGCTTTGATAATATGAACCGCACAAAAATGGGTGTTATGGAACCAAATATTGGCATAGAAAGCCAAGTACTTCCCAACGAAAAAACCATGTTTATAGTCCCTGGAAGTATGTTTGACGAAGAAAAAAACCGCTGTGGTTACGGCGGTGGATATTATGACATCTATACAGAAGAAAAAAATGTAAATAACACCATTGGTGTGTGCTACGATTTCCAAGTTATAGAAAAAATTCCAACAGAAGAGTTTGACAGAAAGCTAAGTAAAATAATTACCGAAAAACGCATAATAGAATAATATGGAGGAGTTGAAAATAAATGAGAGATTTAATTGAAATGGGTATGCTTGCAAAGGAAGCCTCTGTGGAAACCGCAAAGCTTTCTACGCCACAAAAAAACAACCTTTTGCTTAACGCTGCACAAGCCCTTTTAGATAATATGGACACAGTGCTTTTGGCAAATAAGGAAGACGTTGATAACGCCATAGCAAATGGAATTAAGGGTGCATTTATAGACAGACTCACCCTGAACCAAAGCCGTATTGAGGGCATGGCTGGCGGACTTCGTCAAGTGGCAGGCTTACCCGACCCTATTGGCGAGGTTTTAAGTATGAACACCATGGATAATGGTCTTATAATCGGCAAAAAACGTGTGCCTATGGGAGTTATAGGTATTATTTTTGAGGCAAGACCAAACGTAACTGCCGATGCCTTTGGCTTATGCCTTAAAGCAGGCAGTGCTACCATTTTGCGTGGCGGTAAAGAAGCCTTAAAAACCAACATGGCGATTGTTAATATTTTTAGAAATTCCCTTAAAAAACAAGGTTATCCTGAGGATATTGTTCAAATTTTAGAAGATACTAGCCGAGAAACAGCCACAAAGATGATGCAGTTAAATGGCTACATCGATGTACTTATACCACGTGGTGGAAGCGGCCTTATTCAAAGTGTTGTTAAAAACAGCACCGTACCAGTTATTGAAACAGGAACAGGCAACTGCCATGTTTTTGTAGATGAAAGTGGAAAACTTGATGATGCCATTAACATTGTAATTAATGCAAAAACCCAGCGTCCCGGGGTGTGTAATGCCTGCGAAAGCCTTTTAGTACATGAAAATATTGCCGATGCCTTCATACCAATGGTATCTAAAGCACTTATGGATAAAAGCGTAGAAATACGTGGCGACAAAAACTTTTTGGAAAAGGTTACCGGTGTTGTACAAGCAACGGAAGACGACTGGGGAACTGAATACGAGGATTACATTATATCCGCACGTGTGGTAAAGGATGTGGACGAGGCAATTGCTCTCATAAGGCGATATTCCACTCACCACAGTGAATGTATAGTAACGGAAAACTATACAAATGCACAAAAATTTTTAAACGAGGTGGACTCTGCTTGTGTTTATGTTAATGCCTCAACACGATTTACAGATGGAGAGCAGTTTGGTTTTGGTGCAGAAATAGGAATTAGCACCCAAAAACTACATGCCAGAGGCCCTATGGGGCTTAAAGAACTTACAACCACAAAGTATATTATATATGGAAACGGTCAGGTAAGAGAGTAGAAGTTAAGCCGTTTTAATTTTTAATTTTTGTCTAGATTGAAAATGCATTTTACTTCTATCACTTTGAATATACAAATTTTAAAAAATTCGCCAAAATGTACCTGAATATTACTCCGTTAATGGCAGATAATACTGTTGTAACACAAACACAGTATATCTATTTAAGGAGGAACTAACAATGACAAATAACAGTTCAGGTACAAGCACAAAATCAAGTGTTCCCGAAGCAAGAGAGGCATTGAATAAATTCAAATATGAAGTTGCCAGCGAAATTGGCGTGCCTCTTAAACAGGGCTACAACGGTGACCTTACTTCCGCTCAGAACGGTTATGTTGGCGGATATATGGTTAAAAAAATGATTGAAGAACAGGAAAGAATGATGGCTGGTAATTCATCAACACCTTCTTCTACTTCTTCAAGATAAATAGCTTTAGGCAGATGTAGTTTGTTTAAAACTATTCTATCTAAAAAAACAGCCTTCGTTTTTATACGGAGGCTGTTTATATTTTACTTGAGGTTTGTAACAGGTTAACGTATAATAAAAAAGGTGACCATATGTTCTGGATTTTTAAACACCGAAAGGAGCGCTAACCTTGATTTCATATATAAAAGGAAGCCTTGAATACATAGGTGAAGGCACAATAATAGTTGAAACAGGCGGTGTTGGATACAGCATTTTTGTGTCTACAATGACAGCCTCCACCTTACCGTCCCTACATTCTCAAATAAAAATTTATACATACATGAACGTAAAGGAAGATAGCATATCCCTCTTTGGCTTTAACAAAATGGAGGAACTGGAGTTGTTTAATAAACTGCTTACAGTATCGGGTGTTGGCCCAAAAGGTGCATTAAGCTTGCTGGGCTATATGCCATCATCACAAATAATTATGGCAATCGTAACCGATGACGTAGCCAGCCTTAGTAAAGCCCCAGGTTTTGGTAAGAAAACTGCACAACGCCTTGTTATAGATCTTAAAGACAAATTTAAAAACGATGATTTTGTACAAAGTATTGCCCAAGAAGTTGGCGGTGAGGTTGATTTTTCTGTTGCTGGAGATAAAGCAGAGGCAATGGAGGCACTTATTGCCTTAGGCTATACCAGAAGCGAAGCAGTAAAGGCCGTAGCCTCTGTATACAAAGATGGCATGGACACACAGGCGGTTCTTAAAGCTTCCCTTAAAAAAATGATACGATAGAAACAGGTGATTATAATAGAAAACAGGATAATTAGCACTACCTTTAAGGACGAGGATTTGGATTTTGAACCAAAACTCAGACCCCAAAGCCTTGAAAACTACATCGGTCAAGATGGAGTTAAAAACAATTTAAAAGTGTTTATTGAGGCGGCAAAACAGCGTAAAGAGGCACTTGACCACTGTCTGCTGTACGGCCCGCCAGGTTTGGGTAAAACCACCCTATCAAACATTATTGCAGTGGAAATGGGTGTTCATATTAAAACCACCTCTGGGCCTGCTATTGAACGCCCTGGGGACATGGCGGCAATACTCAACGGTCTTGAAGAGGGGGACATCCTTTTTGTAGACGAAATACATCGCCTTAACCGTATGATTGAAGAAATTTTGTACCCTGCCATGGAGGATTTTGTTATAGATATTGTTATTGGTAAAGGTGCTGGGGCAAGAAGTGTACGCCTTGACCTACCCAAGTTTACACTCATTGGTGCAACCACCAGAATAGGATTGCTTACAGCACCACTGCGTGACAGATTTGGTGTGATACAACGCCTTGAGCCTTACAATATAAATGAACTAAAGGTAATTATAAAGCGTTCCTCCGGTGTGCTTGGGGTAGAAATTGACGATGGCGGCGCAGAGGAAATAGCACGTCGTTCCCGTGGTACACCACGAATTGCCAACCGCCTATTAAAGCGTGTAAGGGATTTTGCCCAAGTGAAATACGATGGCGACATTACAATTAACGTAGCACAAAATGCACTGGACTTACTGGACGTTGATAAAATGGGACTTGATAATATTGACAGACGAATGCTTTTGGCAATGATTGAAAAATTTGGCGGACGACCTGTTGGGGTGGATACACTTGCAGTATATATTGGCGAGGAATCGGAAACCATAGAGGACGTTTACGAGCCGTATTTAATACAACTGGGTTACATACAACGTACACCCCGTGGAAGAATAGTAACAAAGCTGGGTTATGAACATTTCGGATTAAAATATCCGCAAATGTAGACAAAAGGAGGATTTTTAAAAATGGGAGAATTTGTTTTATACGAGAAAAAGGGAAATGTTGCATGGATAACTATTAACAGACCAGAATCGTTAAACGCAATTTCCACAAGTGTAATGGAGGAACTTTTGGGCTATCTTGACGTGGCTGAAAAGGACATGGATGTACTTTGCACAGTACTTACAGGTGCTGGCGAAAAAGCCTTTAGTGCTGGTGGCGATGTTAAAGAAGAGCTTAAAACTACAAGTGCAATGGCAGTTCAGTTTTGCACCATGGCCCATACGCTTTGCAATAAATTTCAAACCATTAGAATGCCTGTTATTGCCGCAGTTAACGGTTATGCCCTTGGCGGTGGTATGGAATTTGCCTTGGCATGTGATTTTATTGTAGCTGCAGACACCGCTAAGTTCGGTATGCCTGCTGTTAACCTTGGTATCATTTCCGGCTTTGGTGGAACGCAGAACATTGTTCGTGCTGTAGGCAAAGCTAGGGCAAAGGAACTTATGTATACAGGCAGAATGCTAAAGGCTCAAGAATGCTATGACCTTGGCATTGTTCAAAAAATTGTTGAAAAAGCAAACTTTATAGACGAGGTTACAGCCATTGCAAATGAAATAGCAAGCAAACCGCCATATGCCATAAGGGCAACAAAAGAGGCCGTTACACGCGGGGTTGAAGTGGATATGGAAACAGCATATTTGCTGGAAACAGGCTATGCCGCACCTTGCTACGACACCGAGGACAAGCAGGAGGCAATGACTGCATTTATAGAAAAACGCAAGCCGAATAAATTTATAAATCGATAAAGCATGTTTATTGTCAAAACGAAAAACAACAGTTTGACTTGGAGACAAATAATGAAAAAATTATATATTATATTTGCTATAATTATGGGAATTTTTATGTTACTTTTTGATTTGTTTTGGTCACTAAATCAGTGGGTACTTGTGTGCTTATCTGGTATAGGTATTATTGCAGCAATAGTCTTGCTTCTACGCATTTCAAAAAAATAGTAGCACTTATTACATTATGCAAATCAAAAGAAAACTTGAGAAATAAATATAAATTCAAAAAGGCTTCATAATAAGCATTGTGGTAGAAACCTCTGCAACGCTTATTATAGAGCCTTAAAATAACCATACTATTATTTACTATTTTGTTGGTTTAAAAGAGCTTTTAAGTGCCACAATTCTGTTAAACACCAATTTTTCTTCAGTAGAATCCTTTGTGTCCACACTGAAGTATCCGTTACGCATAAACTGGAATCTTTCACCCTTTTGCGCATCCTTTACGGATGGTTCAACAAAGCACTCACAAACCTCAAGGCTATTAGGATTCATAATCATATCTCCGCTTGGGTCATCAGCGTTATCAAGCATCATGCTATCGTATAATCTTGCCTCTGCCCGAATAGCAGTGTCAGCACAAACCCAATGCAATGTGCCTTTCACCTTACGTCCCTCAAAGCCCGAACCACTTTTTGTTTCTGGGTCATAAGTGCAATGTACTTCTGTTACATTTCCATTTTCATCTTTCACAAAATCCACACAGGTAACAAAGTATGCTCCTTTAAGGCGTACCTCTTTCCCTGGTGCAAGGCGGAAGAATTTTTTAATTGGTTCTTCCATAAAGTCTTCTTTTTCAATATATAATTCCCGTCCAAAAGGAATTTCTCTTGTTCCCATTGCCTCATTTTCAGGGTTGTTTTCTAATGTAAGGAGCTCAATCTGTCCTTCTGGGTAGTTGTCTATAATTACCTTAAGGGGATTCAGCACCGCCATTACAACCTTTGTTTTTTCTTTAAGGTCGTCACGTATGCAGTAATCCAAAAGGGAACTGTCTACCTTACTGTTTGCCTTGGATACACCTATTCTTTCGCAGAAATCACGAATAGCCTCTGGTGTTACACCTCTTCGTCTAAGTCCACTGATAGTAGGCATACGTGGGTCATCCCAACCGTCTACCAAATTTTCCTCAACCAAAGCACGCAATTTTCTCTTGCTCATAACGGTGTTAGTAAGCCCCAGCCTTGCAAACTCTATCTGCCTTGGCTTTGCCTTTAAACCGCTGTTATCAACCACCCAGTCGTAAAGAGGTCTGTGGTCCTCAAACTCCATCGTACATATGGAATGTGTAATGCCCTCAATTGCATCCTCAATTGGGTGCGCAAAATCATACATTGGGTAAATACACCATTTATCCCCTGTTGTGTGGTGCTTTGCATGGGCAATACGGTAAATAACAGGGTCACGCATATTAATATTTGGTGAGGTTACATCTATTTTGGCACGCAGTGTTCTTGTGCCGTCGGCAAACTCGCCAGCCTTCATCCGCTGAAAAAGGTCAAGGTTTTCTTCCACAGTTCTATCCCTATATGGGCTATTTTTACCTGGTGAGCTTAAAGTACCTCTATACTCACGCATTTGTTCAGCGTTAAGGTCACAAACAAAAGCCTTGTCCTCCTTAATAAGCTTAACTGCAATATCGTAGTAGGTATCGAAATAGCTTGATGCAAAATACAGTCTGTCTTCCCAATCGAATCCCAGCCATTTTACATCTTCTTTGATGCTTTCAACATACTCTGTGTCCTCTTTTGATGGGTTTGTATCATCAAAACGAAGATTGCACTTGCCACCATACATTTTTGCCAAACCAAAGTTAAGGCAGATGGATTTTGCATGACCTATATGGAGGTAGCCGTTTGGTTCTGGTGGAAAGCGAGTATTAAGCCTGCAAAGCTTATCACCCAAATCCGCCTGAATATAGCTATGTATAAAATTTCCTGTTAAACTAAGCTCACTTGTTTCGTCTTTGATATTTTTTTCGTCAGCCATATCAAAAATGCCTCCTCAAATTATTTTCCAATGTCTATCATTGTATAATACTATAATTGCCCATTTTCGTCAATTGTAAACCATTATGCTATAGCTTTTTGCCTTACTTTGTTTCCTCTTTAATCCACCCGGCAAAGTGCTTATCCACTATTTCAACCCCACTGTGGTTAAGGTGTGCGTCATCCCGAAAATTTTCGTTTGTCAATAAGTTTTCTTCACTGTTTACTATGTTGTAATCCAAATAAGGTATGCCGTTTTCTTGGGCAAACCCACTTACCTTTTGGTTTACCTTGCTGTAATTCTCAATAAAATCCATAGACACATTTGCCACAGGTGCAGTAATAAAAATAAGCTGTACCCCATTCTCTTTGCAAAGTTCTATTATCTTTTCCAAATACTTTTTCTGGGTTGAATTAAAGTCCCAGTCCTTGCCATCAAAATATTTAAACTGATTTGTTTTATCGTACTCACTTTGGGGCATTGTAATGTCGCAGTATACATACCCCTTTGACTGGTAATACTCCACTCCGTTGGCTTTTTCAGTTTCTTTCTTTGAAACACCATACTTTTCTTCTATTTCCTTTTCCATGTTGCTTGCCTCATAAGCAGAATAATCCTGCTGGTAGCGTATGGCAGGAAGGCTGTATTTCACCTTATCGCCCATAGGAAAAACCTGCTTGAGATATTCTTCTTTCAGTTCTTCATTTTTAAGCACCTCAAATAAACTGTCTGCCTGTTTTGGTTCAAATTCATCGTCCAAAACATCCCAGTAAAGCTCCATTACAACTGTTTTTGGGGCTTGATAATTGAACACTTCCCTAAGGAGATAGTAGCTTGTGTCAGGGTGCTGTGAGGGTGTGCCCAACTGCCAGCTGCTTGTGTTTAGATAACCATCTATAAGCTGTGGGTCAAAGGTGCAATAGCTGTGTGACGAGCCTATAAACACAGTGTCTAAACTGTTTTTTGGCTGTTCATAAAACTCCTCCATACGTTGGCTTGTAAAGGCATTAATGGTGTTTTCTTCTGCTGCAAGGCTATAGCTTCGCCCTACAGATGAGAATACAATATATACCACTGCCAAAAACACAGCTGTTTTTGCAATAAGCCCTATTAATTTAAAATTGGAAATAGATGAATGACCCTGCATTATAAAATACCCCCGTACATAATATTAAAACAGCTATTAGTACATAGAAAAAAATACGTGAAACCACATTGTGTTTCATAAGCGTTTGGTGTATGTCTTTTCCGCCTAATATCTCTGCCGCAATAAGTACACCTAAAGCAATTAAAACCATTTGCAGTTCATACAAATTAAGTCCGATATTAGTAACCATATCATACAAATACTGGGGTGTAGTCCAACTTCTAAAGCCCCAAAGCAAATGCTTTATAATATATATCGCATCCCCAATTGAGTTTGCCCTAAACAATATAAAAGCAAAAACCACAAGCCCAAAGGTGAATAAAATACTAATAGAATTTATAACCCATGTAGATAAAAAGTTCCTGTTCCAACCAAAAAAGCCTTTAATTTTCTTGCACAACCTGTCTGTAATATTGCCAATTACTATAAAAAGTCCGTGCAGCCCGCCCCAAAGCACAAAAGTCCAGTTTGCACCGTGCCACAGTCCGCTTACCAAAAAAGTAATCATTAAATTTCGGTACTGCTTCCCCTTTCCTTTTCTGTTGCCACCAAGGGGTATATAAATGTAATCCATAAACCAGCTAGAAAGGGATATGTGCCATCTACGCCAGTATTCACGCACACTTTTTGAAAGATATGGTCTGTCAAAATTACGCATCAGGTCAAAGCCTAAAACTTTTGCACAGCCAATGGCAATGTCCGAATATCCACTAAAATCACAATAAATTTGGAACGCAAAAAGCACCGTTACAAAAATAAATGTAAGTCCGCTGTAATACTGGTAAGAATTGTATACCGTATTTACAGCTACCGACAGCCTGTCCGCAATTACTACCTTTTTAAAGAAGCCCCACATCATAATTTTAAGACCCAAAATAACTCTATCTATATCAAAATAGTGTTTTTTATAAAACTGGGGCAATAAATTTTTACTTCGCTCTATGGGCCCTGCCACAAGCTGTGGGAAGAAGGTGATAAACAGCGAAAATTTTCCGTAGTTTTTAACAGGTTTAATTTCTCCACGGTATACGTCAATGGTGTATGCCGCCGCCTGAAAGGTATAAAAAGATATGCCCATAGGCAAAATGATATCGAACTTCTTTACAGGATAGGTGAACCCTATGCTTTGAAAAACGCTGATAAACGAATTATTTATAAACACCAAATATTTAAACACAAAAAGCAGACCAAAGTTTATAACCAAGCTTAAAATCAAAAGATTTTTTCGCCTTTTGAGGTCATCACTTTGGTATATTTTATGGCTTATTAAAAAGTTTGCAAGGGTAGAAAACACAATCAGCAAAATAAGTTCTGGTCGCCAAGCCATATAAAAAATATAGCTTGCAATAAGCAAGAGTACCCATCTTGCTTTATGAGGCAGTACAAAATACAGCATCGACACTACCACAAAAAATACTAAAAAATTAAAGCTGTTAAAAAGCATAATCTCTTTTCCTCATCTTTCAGGCAAAACAATTTTCATTAATTTTTAATTAACCCAGAATGAAGACAACGCCAAAACCTCGAGAGCTTTGCCTTCAAACACCCACAAGGGTTTCACCCATGGACCCCTATAAAAATTTTTGGTCTTGCTTTTTTCAAAAAGCAAGGGGGTTTGGGCAACGCCCAAGGTTTGTCTACACGCTGAATTATTTTTATATTTAGATTTATAAAGTATACAATATTATGAAAAAGACGTCAACTTGCTTGTAATTCCCCTTGAAACCCTGTAAAATACCATGTATAAGAAGTATAGAAAAATATGAATGGCGAAGAGGTAAAAATATGCTGGTTACCAACGTAAATAATACAAAAGATTTTATGGCAATGCTATTAAAAAAGGATACCTTCGACACTTTCGAGGTGCGTGAGGTTATTATTACCACCTTTACCACCTTTGAAATACACTGTAACCTAAACAAAGATTTTTTTGATACAGAAGAAGAAATAACCCGAAAGTTTTGCTTGTGGAGTGAGCTTAAACCACATGTATTTGAACTGATAAAAGGCAACCGACTGCCAAAATCCATTAAGATAGTTTTTTCGGCAAATGAACCCCTTTTGCAGTCCATAAGCCCAGAAGCCTCGGCACTTTTTATAAATGTTAATTTTGAAAATAACCGACTTGGGGTTATTACAGGCTCTTCACTAAAAAATTTCACTTTAAGCAAAACTTTGGAATTTATGTGGGACGAATGGGTTATTAATTTTCTTGAGGGCAATAAAATAAGTATTTCAGCCCCAGAGGAAGAATAAACGGGTTTTATTAGCACTCAAGTTGATTGAGTGCTAATTTTTTCTTGACATTTCCAATTTGGATGCTAAAATATATTTCATAAAGACTTTATATTAAAAACAGGAGGGAATTTTAATGGCTCAAGAAAAAGGAAATTTATCTATTAACAGCGAAAACTTTTTACCAATTATAAAAAAATGGCTTTACACCGATAAAGATATTTTTATTAGAGAATTGGTATCTAACGGCTGTGATGCCGTAACAAAGCTTAAAAAACTTGTGGGTATCGGCGAGGCTACCATTGAAGAAAATGAAAGCTACTATATTAATGTAACTGTAGACCCAAAAGCAAAAACCATAACCATATCTGATAACGGCATTGGTATGACGGACGAAGAAATTAAACAGTACATTAACCAAATTGCTTTTTCAGGTGCAAGCGATTTTCTTTCAAAGTATCAGGACAAGTTGGATGAAAAAGGCGAAATCATTGGTCACTTTGGTCTTGGCTTTTATTCTGCATTTATGGTTGCCGACCGTGTTGAAATTGACACTCTTTCCTTTAAAGAAGGCGCAACAGCTGCAAAATGGATTTGTGATGGCGGTATAGATTATGAACTGGACAATGGCACACGTCAAAGCCGTGGTACAGACATTATTTTACACATAGGTGATGATGGTGCAGAATTTTTGGAACAATCAACAATGTATTCAGCCTTAAGAAAATACTGTGCTTTTATGCCAGTAGAAATTTATTTTGATTTTATTGAAGATAAACCAGAAGAAGAAACACCTGAAATTATAGCCGCAAATGATGATACTACCGAAAACGCCACTGATAACGAAGAGGAAAAAGTTGAAAAAGAACCTGTTGCCATTAATCAGGTGAACCCTTTATGGATGCAGCAGCCAAAGGATTTAACAGACGAGGATTACAAAAAGTTCTACCACGAAGTATTTACCGATATGAACGACCCTCTTTTCTGGATTCACTTGAACATGGATTATCCGTTTAACTTAAAGGGTATTTTATATTTCCCTAGAATCGCAAGCGAAATGGATGCTCTTGAAGGAGAAATTAAGCTTTTCTCTAACCAAGTGTATATTGCAGACAACATTAAAGAGGTTGTGCCAGAGTTCCTTCTTTTGCTGAAAGGCGTTATGGATTGCCCTGACCTGCCCCTTAACGTATCTCGCAGCGCTTTGCAGAATGACGGCTATGTGTCAAAAATGAGCAGTTACATTACAAAAAAGGTTGCCGACAAACTTAACAGCATTTTTAAAAACCAGCGTGAGCAGTACGAAGGCTTCTGGGATGACATTAACATTTTTGTAAAGTACGGATGTATGAAAGATGACAAATTCTACGAAAAAGTTAGTCCATCCCTTATTTTTAAAACTACTAACGGTGATTTTAAAACTCTTGAGGAATATCTTGAAGCCAATAAGGAAAAGCACGAGAATAAAGTTTTCTATGTTTCCGATGAAAACCAGCAGGTGCAGTATGTTAATATGCTGAAAGAACAAGGCATGGAGGCGGTTATTCTTTCCTCCAAAATTGACCTTAACTTTGTATCCTTCCTTGAATACAAGCATACAAACAAAACTACTTTTGCCCGTGTGGATGCAGACATTTCTGAAACCCTTAAAGATAGCGACGTTGCCAAAGACGAAACCCTTAATAGCGAGCTTGAGGCGTTATTCCGTGGAACACTGAACGAAAGCACTCTTAAAGTAGAAGCTGAAAGCCTTAAAAGTACTACTATATCCTCAATGATGCTTTTAAGCGAACAATCACGCCGAATGCTTGACATGATGGAAAACTACAAGGGTCAGCCCGAACTTTTAAAAATGTTTGGTGATATTAAGCCTGAATATACCCTTGTGCTTAACCGCAACAACAGCCTTGTTAAAAAATTGATTGAACTTAAAAATTCTGCTGAAAATAAGGACTATACCGACCTTATCTGTGCACAACTGCACGACCTTGCACTGATAGGACAAAAAGACCTTGAACCTGCGCAAATGAGCAAATTTATTGAACGCAGTAACTTAATTATGGAAAAAATGCTAGAGAAATAAAGCAAAAACCTAAGACCTTAGGGGATTTCACCTGGGGTCTTAGGTCTTTTTTTACGCCCTTTAAAATAGAATATTATTAAACAATTCTTATGAGGTGCGTTTATTATGTTATCAAACTGCGCTTATATCAAAACGGAGGCCCAAACTTTTTTGGTGTACCACCAAAACAATAGCCTTTTTTACTCATGTCCTCCCATTACCAAAAACCAAGCACTGTCTTCCAATGCCAGCGGTTGCTTTTCAGCATGTTTAGCAAACGGTTTTCCCTTGCTTTTCCATCGTGACTTAAATAGCAGTGCATATCTAACCCGCTTAAGTCCATCTGGCAAAAGCGAAAGCCGCAGTCTTGTTCCCTGCCCCGCATTCACTGCCTCCCAAAGCTGCAAATATTGCCAAAGTGAAGCCTTGGGGTCATGTTTTTTTTATACCATACCCATGGAAGGGAAAAAATATAATGCACTGTATATGGCAGACTTTGAAGCCCAAAACGACACCAAAATAGAAACCTGCCTGCCTATGAAAAATGCGGATTTCTATGTTTTTAACACAACTGTGCCATGCATATTTTTCCGCACAATACAAAACAGACTTATGCTATGCACGTTTCTAGGCACTTCACTTTCCACCCACAGGCTCTATCCAATTTCCACAACTGCCGATACCATAACAGATATTTCCTGCCTATGGTACAACAATCGCTTGCACATAGCCTACACAATTACAGAGGGTACATCCACATATTTAATGTACAAATATTTTGAAAACAGTACCCTATCTACAGGTAAGATACTTTGGAGCGGTAAAAAAAGTGACTGCTGTATAATATTTGCCGTAAAGGAGAATATTTTTGCCTTTACCCTTGCAGGCAGCACTGCACACTATGCTTTCTCTCAAAATAACGGCACATCATTTTTTAATGCCGCAAGATATTTTAAGCCAGTGGAAGCACTATCAAAAGCTCAATACATAGGTATGGGTACTACAAGCTATATAGCACAGGAAATTTTGCTAGGAGAAGAAAACAAGGCTATTTTGGCACAGGATTTTTCCACACCACCACCTGCTAAACCAACAGATTTTACATCTACCGAGGAATACCTTCGACTTAGAAATAAAGTGGTACAATACCAAAATCAGTTGAAAGAAAAAAACTCTCAGGTTTCAGAAATATCTAAAACCGTAAGTACCACCCAACAGCAAAACTCCATGTTAATGTACCAGTGGCGCACAAAATTTGACGAGCTTACAAATGAAAATACTACTCTTGAGCAAAAAAATGCTGAACTTTCCGATGCTCTTTCGCAGACAAACGAAGACCTTTCCATGCTTCAAAAAAAATATGAGGACACCCAAAAAAAATACGAAGACCTTGAAAATAAGTACAATGCCCTTAACTCCGGCGTTTCTCGTATGTCCGAAGAAAACAGTGCTTTAAAAAAGGCAAAAAGTATATTAGAGCAAGAACTGTATAGGGTTAATAACCCCGAATTACTTGAATAACCCAGAGTGTAGGCAAAGCCAACCCCTTGAGCACTTTGCCCTCAAACACCCTCAAGGGGTTTTTGGCCAGCACTTTGGGTCGCAACGCTGTGTTTTAACAGATGTCACTTCATGTCCATTTAAAGAACCCTCGATTTAACCTCTTTTGGCTGATTTGAGGGTTCTTTCTTACCTGTTTTGAAAAGGTGCATTTGCTCTTGTTGTTTGCTTTTTCAGTGATTGGCATCGATGTTTCCTCATTTAATATTATAGATTATGTAATGTGCAAAATTATAATATTAGTTTTTAGGAGGGATTGTTTCATATTAAAAGAAACTTTTTGGAACAAAAATAACATTTCACGTCAAAAAAAGGGTATCTCACGTCATTTGCCACAAATTGAAAATGTTTTGTTATATACTGGAAATAGTTTAAAAGGAGGTGATGCTTATTATGAAATGTCCCTATTGTAATGCAGAAATGAAAAAAGGAGTAATTCAAAGCCCATACGATTTAAACTGGTTACCAAAAAAGAGTCTTATTGGAAATGCTGATTTTCACCAAGATTCAATTAAACTTTCAAAAGGTTCACCATTAAGTGGAGGTGTAGTTGAAGCCTATGTTTGTAGTGAATGCAGAAAAATAGTAATTAACTATTAATTTATGAATTAAACATTCTTTGAATAGCTAGCTATAGAAAAACAGGAGGAATACATATGAAAAAATTGTTTAAAAAAATAATATTGCCTTTAACTATGTGTATTATATTTGTATTACAGTCAGTAGTAGTTTTTGCAGATGATAATATAGTGGATATGGAAGAAAAAACGGAGGTTTTTAATTACGATACGTTTAGTGAACTATTGCCGGATATTTCTGGTTTCGAAAATGTAGAAGTTCAAGATAGCTTAATTAACTATAGTTATGAAGATATAGAAGGTAAAATTGAATTGATTCAAGAAGATGAAGAAACTCTCGAAATGAAATGTATTGAGGGAGAAAAACAGGACATTGTTTTTTATGATAAAGTTAACAATAAAGTTTATGTAGATGGGGAAGAAGTTATTGTTACGGAAAGAACTGATATAAAAATAAATGATGATGTCAATAATGATAAAATGAATTCTAGATCACTTACATTTGGGAAAAAGTTGGATGAAAAATATAGAGAGGTTTCATTAACTAAAAAACTTGCAAGTTATACCAAATCCGCATTAACTGCCGCACTCTGTATAGCTTTTGTTATATCAAATCCTGTTGCTGTATTTTTTGCAGGGGTAATTGTTAATGAGTGCGCTGATGCAGGATATGCAGATAGTAAAGCGATTTTTTGTTATTCTTACAAAAGAGTTGCTAGTGACTATTCAATGTATCGAAACTATTTTAAAATGTACTGGGATCCAGACTATGAAAAATTATGTGATACTTATACTCAAGATGTTTATGCAGATAACTAAGTATACATTTGATATTAATTTTTAATTTATATTTCTAGCTAGATACAAAAAATATTTAATTAATAGGTTTTATAGCTACAAATTGAATTGTTTTTAGCAATAGAAAATTTAAAATGACAGGAACAAACTTCCTGTCCAATTTATAATGGATACCTTAACAGGTGCTTCATCTCCATTTAAAGAACCCTCGAATTAACCTCTTTTAGCTGATTCGAGGGTTCTTTCTTACCTGTTTTGAAAAGGTGCATTTGCTCTTGTTGTTTGCTTTTTCAGTGATTGGCATCGATGTTTCCTCATTTAATATTATAG
>JBFWMT010000059.1:0-16046 GCA_050251415.1 Anaerotignaceae bacterium
AACTTGGTTTGTGCCCAAAATTTTCTGAATTTGAGGACTGCTTTGTCCTGTTACTGTAGTAACGGTTTTTGCAACTGCATCATTGTCAAAAGGCTGTCCCATATCTACTGTCATTGCTGTGCCGCCTGTAAACTCTATATAATAGTTTAAAGCGCCTTTGCCCTTAGAGACATTAAGCCCCATAGTGCCTATACCAATGGCAATAAGAATAATAGAAACAGCGAAGAATTTTGCTTTGTTTTTTACTATTTTGAAATTCATGTCTGTTCCCCCCCTTATGCCTTTTCCACTTTTTTAAAGCCAAACAATGCTGGCTTATTAACGCCTATACCAATAATGCCCTTCATAATAAACCTTGTTATAACAATTGCCGTAAACATTGATACCACAATACCAATCATAAGAGTTTGCGCAAAGCCTCTTATGGTGCCAGTACCCATAAAGAAAAGGACTATTGCTGCAATAAAGGTTGTAATATTTCCGTCCAGTATAGCAGCTAAAGCTCTTGAAAAACCAGTGTCAACCGCAGAGCGCAATGTTTTCCCATTTGATACTTCTTCCTTAATTCTTTCAAATATAATTACATTGGCATCTACTGCCATACCAACCGAAAGGATTATACCAGCAATACCAGGTAACGTAAGTGTTACTCCAAATAAGCTTAATGCTATTATTTCAAGACCAATATAAATTACAAGTGCCCAATCTGCGGCAAAACCACAAACTCTGTATGCAATAAGCATGAATAAAAGCACAAGGCAAACGCCCATAACTGCGGCTTTTAAACTTGTTTCTACTGCATTTGCACCAAGACGAGCCCCTACGTTATTCATTTCAATAACGGTAAGATTAAATGGAAGTGAGCCCTCTTTTATACGCACAGCCATTTCTTCAGCTTCTTCACTTGTAAACGAACCTGTAATCATTGCTTTTCCGTCCGTAATTTCAGCATTTACAGTTGGTGCACTAACCACCTGCTCGTCCATTACAATTGCAATGCGTTTACCAAGGTTTTGTGCTGTTGCTTGGGCAAAAAGTGCCGTGCCCTCTGGCGTAAATTCCAGTGAAACATATGGCTCTGACGGACCGTTATTGCTTGATGAGCCAACACTCATCTGCGCATTTGCTACATCCGAACCCGTTAATAAAACCTTCCCGTCTTCGTCAACAAATACAAGCTGAGCAGTTTGTCCAAGTTCGGTTACTGCTGTTTCTACATCTTCAATGCCTGGTATTTCAACACGAATTCTGTTTGACCCCTGCATTGAGGCTTCACCCTCTGACCAACCTTTTCTGTCTAATCTACGTTGAATAAGGGAAACGGCACTTGCCATTTCTTCCTCGGTAACGCCTTCTTTTTCAGCCTGATACACAATAGCGGCTCCGCCACTTAAATCTAAGCCAAGCTTAATATTGCCCATGCTAAACTTAGCACCAACCGCCAAGGCTGCTGCCGCTACAGCAAGCACAATTAGGCTTACCACATTTTTACCTTTTTTCATTATTCTGCCTCCTCAAATGCCTTTGCTTTAATCATTATTGCACATTCAACCCTTTTGCGCTGTAACTCACAGCCAATTTCGTAAGGGTTCAGTATGTCTCCACCCAGTTGATGCGCATTCGCCGCACAACCCCCGCTGCAATAAAATCTTGCCCAGCATTTTCTACATTCTTCCTTTGCATATACATTACAGTTTGAAAATTTGCTTCTTAACTCAGGTGTTTTCACACCCTCAAAAACTGTCCCCATTTTAAATTCTTCCAAGCCAACAAATTGATGGCAAGGATAAAGCTCTCCCTCTGGTGTTACGGCAAGATACTCTGTACCAGCCCCACAGCCTGAAAGTCTTTTTGCAACACATGGTCCTCCTGTAAGGTCAACATTAAAATGGAAGAAGTTGAAATCTTTTTCTCCGCCTTCCTTATGTCTGTTGTAAAGCTCTGCCGCAAGTTTTTCATATTCAGCAAAAATCACAGGCAAATCTTCCTGCCTTATGGCATACTGATTATCATCTGTACCCACAACAGGCTCAACCGAAATCTGTTTAAAACCAAGGTCAGCCATGTGAATAACATCTTGCATAAAGTCAAGGTTATTTCTTGTAAATGTACCTCTTATATAATAATCGGTCTGTTTTCTGCTTTGGGCAAGTTTTTGGAATTTAGGTACAATTGCATCGTAACTTCCCTGTCCGCCTGCACGTGGACGCATAAGGTCATTAATTTCCTTACGTCCGTCAAGACTAATTACAACATTTTGCATATTTTTATTTATATAATCCTGTATTTCATCATTAAGTAAAATACCGTTTGTAGTAATTGTAAAGCGGAAATTTTTGTTATGAAGCTTTTCCTGCTCACGTCCATACTCAACAATGTCTTTAACAACACCAAAATTCATCAACGGCTCACCGCCAAAAAAATCCACCTCAAGGTTGTGACGTGAACCAGAGTTTTTTATAATAAAATCAATGGCTGCCTTGCCAACTTCTGTGCTCATTAATGAACGGTGACCATGGTATTCGCCTTCTTCTGCAAAGCAATATACGCATTTAAGGTTGCAATCATGGGCAATATGAAGGCATAGTGCCTTAACAACCGGGTTTCTTGCCTCAATATTTGCAAGCACATTTTCGTATTCGTCTTTGGTAAAAAGCATTTCGTTTTTAACCAACTCTTTAATTTCACCAATGGCTTCTTTAAGCTGATCTTCGCTGTACTTTGATGAAAAATCGGTAATAATCTGTTCTTCGCCACATTCCTCAAATTTATCAACAATGTCAAATATTACTTCATCCACTACATGAACAGCACCGCTGAAAACATCCATAACGATGTTAACGCCGTTCATACTAAACTTATGTATCATAAAAGATACTCCTCCTCAACTTACTACAAAAAAAAGTATAAACGCCCCGATTTTTTCCAAACCGAGGCGCTTTCATTCTTTATGGAAATTTGCCAAAAAATAGGTGCAGACATAGCCTGCACCTGCTTAGACTCGATAAGAATTATCTGTTTTCGCAAGACTGGTTTGCAACTGTGCAGCTTGTTTTGCATGCAGACTGACAAGAAGTCTGACATTCGCCACAACCACCCTTGGCTACTGTGTTTTTAAGCATAGCTGTATTAAGCGTTTTTACATGTTTCATATATGTACCTCCTTCTTCTGTTAAGTTTAATATTCTGCAGAACATTATAACAGATTTTTTTTCATTTGAAAAGTTATTTTTTTCGGTTTATGCCCAAAATTCCACCAATTCCTCCACCAGCTGCCGCCGAAATAATTCCTGTAAGTTTTCCCATAGATATGCCTGCACCCTTTTGTGCTGAAAAAAGTACAATTAAAATTATTAGTACATACATAACGCCTGACATCATGCCCCATAAAAGACCACGACTTTGAGCACCCTGTGCCGCAAAATAACCTGCCACAATTGCCGCCACCGCCGTTGTAACCGTTGAAACCACTGATATGCATCCCTCGGATATACCAGTATAGGTAAGTAGCAACGCAAATACCATAAACACAGCAACTGTAATAGCGCAGGCGGCGATGATACCCTTGCCCATACCCTTAATTCCGCCTCTTCTGTCCGATTTCGGCTTTTCTCTGGTGTTCTGCTTTTTAGTCTTCATATTCACCCTCCATAAATTAAATAAACGTTGCTAAAAAATTAGGTTTATGCTTAAATTATATGTGGAGGTAGACGAACCTATGATTACAGAAAAATATATTGATTTACACACCCATTCAACTTTTTCGGATGGAACCTATACACCAACCCAATTAGTTCAGGCGGCAAGGGATGCAAACCTTTACGCCGTGGCACTTACCGACCACGACTGTGTAGACGGTGTAAGTGAGGCACTTGAAGCAGGAAAAACTTTTGGCATAGAAGTAATACCTGGCATAGAACTTGCTGCATATTATAACAACCCTTCGGAAACCGAGATACACATAGTTGGGCTGTTTTTGGATTACACCAATAAGGACTTATTAGAAAAAACAAAGGAAATTATGTATGAACGAGTACAGCGAAATATAAAAATGACTGCACGCCTTAGTGAACTTGGGTTTCCTATGACCTACGATGAGCTGTTGGCGGAAGCAGGACGTGACAGCTGTTCACGTGCCCACTATGCTAATCTCATGGTAAAAAAGGGGTATGTTAAAACAAAAAAAGAAGCTTTCCAAAAATATATTTCCCACGGAATGCCTGGCTTTGTGCCACGAATACTGCCCACACCACAAGAGTGCATAGATCTTATAACTAAAAGCGGTGGCGTGGCTGTGCTTGCCCACCCTACGCTGTATGGCATGAACTACAACCAAATACGCATAATGGCCAAAGAACTTATGGGTATGGGGCTTAAGGCAATAGAAGTTAAATATTCCACCTACAAGCCCGAGCAGGAAAGGGAAATCACCCGAATTGCCGCTGAGTTAGGTCTTAAATCGTCAGGCGGAAGTGATTTCCACGGTTTAAACAAGCCAGATATTTCTATTGGCACAGGGCTTGGCAGACTACGTATTCCAGAAGAATTTTTAGAAAAATTAAGACCATAGATGCAAAAGACCGAAGACAAAGTCAAACCCTTGAGGGCTTAGCCCTCAAGGGTTTCCTGTCAGCACTTTGCTTTGCAAAGCTGTCCTGCGGACAGACGGCACTTCTTTGCCATTACCACCTTGACCCCTATAAAACCGCATATTTATGCGGTTTTAATAAAGTTTTTGGTTTTCCTTTTTTCAAAAAGCAAGTGGGTTTGGGCAACGCCCAAGGTTTGTCTTCACGCTAAAAAACAAAAGACATTGGGAATTTTTCAAGTCCCCAATGTCTTTTGTTTTATCTATTTTACTTTGTTAGATATATTACCAATACCCTCAATTTCACATTCCACAACGTCACCACTTACAAGGAATTTGGGTGGAACAAAACCCATACCAACACCTGCTGGTGTACCTGTGGATATAATTGTTCCTGCTTTAAGGGTCATTCCCTGTGAAAGCTCATTAATCATATAAGGTATGTCGTGTATAAAAAGGTCGGTTTTAGAATTCTGCCTAAGTTCACCATTTACCCAGCTTTTTATTGTAAGCACCGGCGGTGCACTAATTTCGTCAGCCGTTACAATAACAGGCCCCATTGGGGTGAATCCGTCCAAACCTTTTCCAAAATACCATTGTTTGTGCTTTGTCTGCAATTCCCTTGCAGTTACGTCGTTAATAATAGTATAGCCAAACACATAGTCAAGGGCATCTTCTTTTTTAACATTACATGCGTCTTTGCCAATTATAACTCCTAATTCTGCTTCATAATCCAAAGTGGAAATGATGTCTGAATGGCTTGGAATATCATCGCCGTGTGCCGAGGCTCTGTTTACACGCTTAGAGAAATAAACAGGGTGTTTTCTGTCACCATCAAAGGCTTCTTTTTTATACCGAACACTTTCAACGGCATGTTCCATATAATTTATTCCAAGGCAAATAATATCCTGTGCAGGATTTGGAATAGGCGCAAGAATCTGCACACTTGCAACAGGAGTTTTTTCTGCACCTTCACCTGTGGAAGTAAGTGCATTCAGCTTTGCCATTTCTTCCTTACTTATTCCCTTAATTAAATCATTCATTGTGTTGTAGTTAAAACCATTTGCTTTAAGGGGAATAACATTTTGTCCGCATTTTGTAAGTGCACCAACAAGTTCTTGTCCATCCTTACTGTAAGTAATAAGCTTCATGTGTAGGTCACTCCTTTTCATATATAAACGTAAAAAGTTACAATGTGTATAAAAAAATATACTATTTATTGCTCGCGTTTTGCAATGCCTTTTCCAATATTGCCATGGCCTCGTCAACTTCCTCTTTTTTAATAATTAGTGCTGGTACAAACCGAATTACATTTGCTCCCGCACCAACCAACAAAAGGCCTTTTTCAATGCTATCGGCAACAACAGGCCCAACTGGTATGCTAAGTTCAATACCCTGCATCAGCCCCATACCACGTACATCTATAATTATATCATACTTTTCTTTTAATTCCATTAATTTTGAAGTTAAATACTTACCTTGAATCCTTACATTTTCAAGAACACCGTTGTTGAAAAGCTCGTCCATAACAACTGTTCCTGCCGAAGTAGCAAGTGAGTTACCGCCAAAGGTGGATGCATGGTCTCCGGGTTGGAAAGCCTGAGCCAGCTTGTCTGTTGTCATTAATGCACCAATTGGTACACCACCTGCAAGACCCTTTGCAAATGTTGCGGCATCTGGCTTAACGCCAAGGGCTTGATATGCAAAAAGCTCACCACTACGACCAACGCCACACTGAATTTCGTCAAACACAAGCACTATATCCTTTTCATCGCAAAGTGCACGCACTGCTTTCAGGTATTCAACATCAGCAGGGTGAATACCGCCCTCGCCCTGTATCGGCTCAAGGAAAATACCGCATGTGTTTTCGTTAACAGCTGTTTTAAGTGCCTCTATGTTATTAAAAGGAACATGGTTCACATCTGGAAGCATTGGTTCAAGACCCTTATGGTATTTATCTTGACCTGTTGCAGTCACTGCACCATAAGTTCTGCCATGGAAAGAATGCTCCATGGTGATGATATCACGTCCTGGTTTACCCTTCATTGTTGCGTATTTACGGCAAATTTTAAGTGCGGCCTCAATACTTTCAGCACCGCTGTTGCAAAAGAAAACCTTGTCAAAATCCGAATGCTCACAAATCATTTCAGCTAACGTTATTTGTGGCTCTGTGTAGTAAAGGTTGGAAACATGTATCAGCTTCATAGCCTGCTCTGATATATTTTTAGCCAACTTTTCGTTACCGTGTCCAAGGGAATTAACGGCTATTCCCGCAACAAAATCCAAATATTTCTTTCCATCTGTGTCCCAAACATATACTCCCTTACCGTGGTCAAATGCTATAGGAAAACGGCTGTAGGTATTCATAACTACCTTTGCACCACGTACTGCCAACGCTTCTGTCTTATTCATTTTAATCATATCCTTTCAAAAGTTTACTTCTCTATCATAGTACCAATTCCCTCTGGTGTAAACAATTCAAGTATCAAACAATGTTCCACACGTCCGTCCAGAATATGTACGTTATTTACACCACTATCCACTGCCGTCATACAGCATTCAACCTTAGGTATCATACCGCCTGATATTGTTCCATCATCAATAAGGGACTGCACCGCATCTGCCTTAATAAAGCTCATAATAGATGCTGGGTCATGCACATCACGCATTACACCTTCAACATCTGTAAGAAAAACAAGCTTTTCGGCATTTAAACTGCCAGCAATGGCAACCGCCATATAGTCCGCATTTATGTTGTAGCTTGTGCCTTTATCATCCTTACCTATAGGAGCAATAACCGGTATAAAATCTGATGAAATAAGGCTTTGTAAAAGGGCAGGGTCAACAGATTTTATCTCACCAACGCAACCGTAATTAACACCATTTTTCACAATTTTTTCAGCCTTAACCGTTCCGCCGTCCTTGCCGCTTATGCCAACTGCTTTCACTCCGTGCAGCTCAATGTCCGTTACTATCTGTTTGTTAATTTTACCTGAAAGTACCATTTCCGCAACTTCCATTGTTTCATCATCAGTTACACGAAGTCCGTCAATAAACTTGCTTTCAATATCCAACCGTTTAAGAAAAGCATTAATGTCTGGGCCACCGCCATGTACCACCACTGGGTGCATACCAACAAGCTTCATAAGCACTATATCCTTAATAATTGTTTCCTTAATTTCTGGATTAACAAGCGCACTGCCACCATATTTAATGACTACTGTTTTGTTATTGAATTTCTGTATAAAAGGAAGCGCTTCGGTAAGTATCTGTGCCTTAGCTATATACTCCTTTATCATCTGCTGTTTTTCTTCCATTTTATTCATTCCCCTTTTACCTTTTCCTAACTTTTGTAATTTCACTTTTGTATTTTCAGGTTTCCTAACTTCTGTAATCCCCATTTATTTTCACATAGTCGTAGCTAAGGTCACAACCCCAAGCCTTTGCTTCTGCTTCACCCTCACTTATTTTTACATGAACGGTAATTTCCTTTTCACTTAATATATTAGCAGCTTTTCCCTCATCAAAAACAATTGGTGTGCCGTTATCCATCAACAAAATATTTCCCTTTGAACTTTCAAAAACAATATCAACTTTTTCAGGATTAAACTCAACACCGCTGTAGCCCATTGCGCAAAGCACACGACCCCAGTTAGCATCCTCACCAAACATTGCCGCTTTAACAAGACTACTGCAAACCACGCTTTTTGCAATTATTTTTGCATCATCAGCAGTTTTTGCACCCTTTACATTAACCTCAATAAATTTTGTTGCGCCCTCGCCGTCACGCACAAGGTTTTTGGCAAGCCTTTCGTTTACATAATGAAGTGCCTCTTTAAATATTTGGTAATCCTCGCCTTCAGCTTTAATAACAGGATTTTCCGCTAAACCGTTGGCAAGTACAACAACTGTGTCATTTGTAGAAGTATCTCCATCTACAGATACCATATTATAGGTTGTCTGTACGTCCTCTATCAGCATTTTTTTAAGCAAATCCACATCAATAGCAACGTCTGTAGTAATAAATCCAAGCATGGTTGCCATGTTAGGGTGAATCATGCCACTACCCTTTGCCATACCGCCTATGCGAACAGTTTTCCCGCCTATTTCAATCTCAACTGCCACTTCTTTTGAATAAGTATCAGTTGTCATTATTGCCTCTGCCGCAAGCAGTGCGTCTGCACGTGTATTTCCAAGGGACGGTGCAGTTTTTGCAATCCCTGCCTTAACTGTTTCAATAGGAAATGTTGCACCAATTACACCTGTTGAAGCAGTAAGGATTGTGTTTTCCTCAACACACAGCTCTTTAGCTAAAGCTTGTGCCATCTCCTCGTTGCTTTTTTTGCCAAGTTCACCTGTGCAGGCATTTGCATTACCACTGTTTATAGCAATTCCATTTATTTTAACCCCACTATTAATAATGTCCAAATTTCTAAGCACCGATGTTGCCTTTACCACATTTGTTGTAAAACATGCCGCCGCAATTGCAGGCACATCACTGCTTATAAGTGCCATATCTTTAACGTCTTTTTTTATACCAATTGCCGCTCCTGTGGCATTAAAGCCCTTTGCCGCTGTAACCGAACCCTCTATAATTTTCATATTTGTACCTCCTTAAATCAACTATAACCTTGCTTATGTTCTGGACCTATATTCACCGTTTATCCTAACGTATTCATGGCCAAGGTCACAACCCCAGCTCTTTGCTGTAAAAATGCCATCTTCCAATGTAATCTGTACCGTTATATCCCTTTCACTAAGTACATCAGCCGCTTCGTTTTCGTCAAAATGTACTGGTTCACCATGCTTCATTAAAAGCACTTTGCCCTTTTCGCTTTCAAAACTGATATCCACCTTAGATGGGTCAAAATAACCTCCACTGCCACCCATTGCGGCAACAACACGTCCCCAGTTGGCGTCTTCACCGTACATTGCGGTCTTAACAAGATTGTTAGTTACAATGCTTTTTGCCAATAGCCTTGCATCATGATCGCTTTTTGCTCCGTTCACATTCACCTCAATAAACTTGCCTGCACCCTCACCATCATGCACAATGTCCTTTGCAAACTTTTCATTGATAAAATAAAGAGCATTCTTAAATGCTTCATAAAACTCATCTTCCTCGGTTATTTTAGCATTTTCCGCCATACCGTTTGCCATGATTAGGCACATGTCATTAGTACTGGTTGCACCGTCTACACTAATCATATTGTAGGTTTCCTTTACCGAAAATAAAAGTGCCTTGTGTAATAACTCTCGTGATATATTTAAATCCGTTGTAATAAAGCTTAAAACCGTTGCCATATTAGGGTGAATCATTCCACTGCCCTTGCACATAGCTCCTATTTTTACCGACTTGCCACCTATATTAAGCTGAACTGCCATTTCCTTTATAAATGTATCGGTTGTAATTATTCCTGTAGCGGCATTTTTTGCTTCTTCCCGTTTATTTGAAAGATTTTTGTAAGTGTCATTTATGCCATTTGTAATTGTGTCCATTGGCATGTCCAAGCCAATAATACCTGTAGCCGCCGTTAAAATTTCATCCTTTTTTGCACCGATGCACTGTGCGAAGGTTGCCGCCATAGTTTCGTTATCACGTATACCCCTGTTGCCTGTGCAGGCATTGGCATTGCCACTGATACATACTAACCCTTTTATCTTTGTGCCGCTGTCTGTAAGGCTTTTATTCCACAATATAGGTGCGGCTTTTACAAGGCTAGTGGTGTACACACCAGCCGCCTCTGCCGCCACATCGCTACTTAACAGCGCAAGGTCTTTTTTTACCTTTTTTATACCAATATGTTTGCCCGTTGCTTTAAAGCCCTGTGGCGCTGTAATTCCACCATCTATAACACGCATTCTTTCACTTCCTTAAGCCGGAAATACCGGTACTAATTTTAGGCCTGTTTTTTCATCAAGTCCAAATAAAATGTTCATATTCTGAACCGCTTGCCCTGCCGCACCCTTAACAAGATTGTCAATGGCACCTACAACTATAATTCTGCCTGTTCTCTCATCTACAGAAAAACCAATATCAAGGAAGTTTGACCCCTTAACCCACCTTGTTTCAGGGAAAATGCCTTTTTTAGTTAAACGTACAAAATATTCTTTTCCGTAATATTTTTCATAAACAGCCTTAACCTCTTCGTAGGTCATAGGCTTTTTAAGGGTTGCATAGCATGTTGCTAAAATTCCTCTGTTCATAGGTATAAGGTGTGGTGTAAAGGTAAGTGTAATTTCTTCACCAGCGGCATATCCAAGTTGTTCTTCAATTTCAGGTGTATGCCTATGGCTTGCAATTTTGTAAGCCTTAACAGATTCGTTGCACTCGTCATACATGCTTCCCAGTGCCAAAGCACGTCCAGCACCCGATACACCGCTTTTAGCATCAACAATAATAGTTTTAAGGTCAATCAGTCCCTCTGCAACCAGTGGTCTAAGGGATAGAATGGAGCAAGTTGTGTAACAACCTGGGTTCGCAATTAATTGCTTTCCTTTTATAATATCTCTATTTACTTCGCAAAGACCATATACTGCTGACTTAAGCAATTCTCTACCATTGTGTTCAACGTTATACCACTTTTCGTAAACATCAGCATCCTTTAAACGGAAGTCTGCACCAAAATCAATTACCTTTGTCTTTTTAAGTATTTCCTCAGTAATTACTTTTGCTGCCGTTCCATGTGGCAGTGCCATAAAAATAACATCGCATTCCTCTGCAAGTTTATTCATATCCATTTCGCCCAACACCGTTTCATTTATTTCTCTATAATTTTCATAAACCTCGTCAAACTGCTTTCCCACGTAGCTATGGGCAGTCATGGATTTAATTTCAACTTCTGGGTGTTGCATAAGTATGCGTACCAATTCATTGCCTGCGTAACCTGTAGCACCTACAATTCCTGCTTTTATCATCTTTTTTTACCTCCAAAACCATTTTCCCAACTTTTATAATTTCATAATTATACACATTTTTTAAATAATATGCAATAAAAATAAAAAAATAATTGAATATTTTTATTATACCATGTATAATTACTTAATACACAATAAAAATTGGTAAATTTAGTTTTTTACAAAATATTTATAGTGAAAAAAACACATAATTAACTTAGGAGGTCTTTAAAAATGTCAGAAAAAAAAGAGAAAATTGTTCTTGCTTATTCAGGCGGTCTTGATACAACAGTGATCATCCCTTGGCTTAAAGAAAACTACAACAATGCAGAGGTAATTGCAGTTTGCGGTGACGTTGGACAGGGCAAAGAAACGGATGGTCTTGAAGAAAGAGCACTTAAAACAGGTGCAAGCAAGCTTTACATTGAAGATTTAACGGATGAATTTATTACAGAAGCTATTTTCCCATGTGTTAAAGCAAACGCTGTTTATGAAGGCAAATATCTTCTTGGAACATCTATGGCACGCCCTATTATTGCAAAAAGACTGGTTGAAATAGCACGTAAAGAAGGTGCAACAGCTATTTGCCACGGCGCTACAGGTAAAGGAAACGACCAGGTTCGTTTTGAGCTTACAATTAAAGCTCTTGCACCTGACCTTAAAATTATTGCTCCTTGGAGACTTGATACTTGGAAAATGGATTCTCGTGAAGCTGAGGTTGCTTATCTTGAAGAGCGTGGTATTGAAGCACCAGTTAAAAAAGGCGATAGCTACAGCCGTGACCGCAATATTTGGCATTTAAGCCACGAAGGTCTTGAGCTTGAAGACCCTGCAAATGAGCCGAACTATGAGCACATTTTACAGCTTGGCGTTTCCCCTGAAGCCGCACCAGACAAGGCCGAATACGTAACACTTACATTTGATAAAGGTATCTGTACAAAGGTTAACGGCAAAGAAGTTGCGCCACGTGAACTTATGGAACAGCTGAACGAAATTGGCGGAAGAAACGGCGTTGGCATTCAGGATATTTGTGAAAACCGTGTTGTTGGTATGAAGAGCCGTGGCGTTTATGAAACACCAGGCGGTGCTATTCTTTACTATGCACACCGCGAACTTGAATACCTTACACTTGACAAACAAACACAGGGTTGGAACGAAGTTTGCTCTACCAAATTTACAGAACTTGTATACAGTGGGGAATGGTACACACCTTTACGTGAGTCTTTATCTGCATACTTCGATTCTGTTAATGAAACCGTTACAGGTGAAGTAAAACTTAAACTCTACAAAGGCAACATCATTCCTGCTGGTTCAACAAGTCCATATTCACTTTACAACGAATCAATTGCAAGCTTCACAACAGGCGAACTTTACAACCACAAGGATGCTGACGGTTTTATTAACCTTTTCGGTCTTCCTATGAAGGTTCGTGCAATGATGAAACAGGCTAACGAAAACAAATAATTGCTATTAAAGTCAAACCCTTAAGGGCTTTGCCCTCAAACTCCCACAAGGGTTTCACCCTTGACCCATCCAAAACCGCATAAATATGCGGTTTTAATAAAAGTTTTTGATCTTGCTTTTTTCAAAAAGGAAGTGGGTTTGGGCAACGCCCAATGGTTTTCGAACCTTTTATATAGTGTAGTGTTCCACAGTTTTTTAATTAGAAAGGAAGAAATAAATATGAGCAAACTTTGGGGCGGCCGCTTTACAAAGCAGACAGATAGCTTTACAGACCATTTTCACTCTTCAATTTCCTTTGACCAGCGCATGTATAAGCAGGATATTGAAGGCAGTATAGCCCACGCAGGTATGCTTGGTGCACAGGGCATTATCCCAAATGCAGATGCACTTCTTATACAAAAAACTTTGAAAGAAATTTTAAGCGATATAGAAAACGGCGTTGTTTCATTTGACGAAAAAGCTGAAGATATACACATGAACATAGAAACAATCCTTATTAACCGTATAGGCGAGGTTGGTAAGCGACTGCATACAGGCAGAAGCCGTAACGACCAAGTTGCCCTTGATATTCGTATGTATGTAAAAGAGGAAATAACCCAAATTAAACAGCTTTTGGTGAACCTTGAAACAGTGCTTAATAATATTGCAAAAAACAATATAGATACCATTATGCCAGGCTACACACACCTTCAGCGTGCACAACCAATCACCCTTGCACACCACGTGCTTGCCTATGTTGAAATGTTTAAAAGGGATTATGACCGCCTTAGCGACACCTACAAACGCACTAATATATTGCCTTTAGGCAGTGGCGCACTTGCAGCAACTACCTATCCGTTAGATAGAGATATGGTTGCACGGGAACTTGGCTTTGACGGCATTACCCTAAACAGCCTTGACGGTGTAAGTGACAGAGATTTTTGCATTGAACTTCTAAGCTCACTTTCAATTATAATGATGCACCTTAGCCGTTTCTGTGAGGAGATTATTCTTTGGAGCAGTCACGAATTTAAATTTGTAGAACTTGATGATGCCTACTCTACAGGCTCAAGTATTATGCCACAGAAAAAAAATCCCGACATGGCGGAGCTTATACGTGGCAAAACAGGGCGTGTGTATGGCTACCTTATGGGGCTTTTAACTACTATGAAAGGTCTGCCACTTGCATATAATAAAGATATGCAGGAGGATAAAGAAGGTGTATTTGCGGCAATTGATACTCTTAAAATGTGCCTTCCTGTGTTTACCGCAATGGTTGACACAATGACTGTTCGTAAAAAGAATATGTATGAAGCAACTAAAGGTGGCTTTACCAACGCAACTGATGCCGCCGACTGGCTTGTGAAACAAGGCGTTGCTTTCCGTGACGCCCATTCAATTATAGGCCAACTGGTACTTTATTGCATAAACAACAATACCAACCTTGATGACCTTTCTATAAAGGAATATAAGGCAATTTCACCTGTTTTTAACGAAACCGTATATGACGCAATCACTGTTGAAAAATGCGTTGATGCACGTAACGTAGCAGGTGGTCCATCTAAAGAATACATTACAAAGCTTATATCGTTAAACGAGGAATACTTGAAAAATATGCAATAAAAAACTGTGGACTTTACAACCAGAACGTCTTTAATCTAGGCACTGGTAAAGTCCACAGTTTTTATTATCTTACTATATTGTAAACCGCTTTTATATCATTTGGCGTTGTTCTGCAACAACCACCTATAATAGTAGCCCCTGCATTTTTCCAATCCATAGCCCAATCACCATAGGTTTTTCCATCCGCACTGCCGTGCCATGTTTTAGTCACTGGGTCATAATGCTCTCCGCTGTTTGGGTAAACAATAATTGGCTTATTTGTGGCACATTTAACTTCCTTAATAAGGCTTTCAACAAAATGCGGTGCAGTGCAGTTAATACCAATTGCCTTAACGCAGTCGAATTTACTAAGTACTTTACCACAGTCGGCAATTTTTGTGCCCTCACTTATTTCCGTATCATTTTTACAACTAAAGCTAATCCAACACTCTGCATTCATTGCCTGTGTCAATTCAGCAACCGCCACTGCCTCATCAAGGGATGGTATGGTTTCAACTGAAAACACTTCTGCACCAGCAGCCCAAAGAAGTTCCATTCGTTTTTTATGGAAAGCTTTAAGTTCATCGGTTGTTATGGCATATCCGCCCCTGTATTCTGAGCCATCGGCAAGAAATGCACCATAAGGCCCAACTGCCGCAGCAACAAGAGGATATACTCTGCCTTCTGCCTTGCCCTTTGAATTCCACCACTCATCTCTTGCCTCAATAAGCAACCTTACGGCACGCTTAATAAGCTCTTGGGCGTCTTCAATTGAATAGCCCTTTTTCATATATCCTTCAATAGTTGCCTGATAACTGGCTGTCATGCCACAGTCTGCACCAGCTTCAAAATAGCTAAGGTGAACCTTTTTAATCAGCTCTGGTTGTTCAGCAAGCACCTTTGCACTCCATAATTCATCGTTAAGGTTACAGCCCATAGCTTCAAGCTCCGTTGCCATTGCTCCGTCGGCTATCATGATGCCTGTATTTTTCAAAACTGTGTCAAAATCTGTTCTCATTTTAAACCTCCTTTTAAACTGTAAAATACCAAAACCCTGGCAACTTTGCTTTCAAAGTCACCAAGGGAAACGCAATTTAATGTTTTCAAAAAATCAATTTACAAAAAATCTAAATTTATTTTTTGATATTCGAATTAAACAGCGTTTCCCAAGGTATTTTTTTATTCTTTCTCTATTGTTTCGTACTCAACTCTTTCTGGATGCTCACCACGTTCAATGGCAGGCACAAAACGGTTCCAGAAATCATTGTATAATCTGAAAATTTCTTTTCTCTTTGCGTAGATAAATACAAGCGTAATTATAACGTAAAAAGCACTTAGAATATCTGTTACCGCCCAAAGCATGTCCGCCTCAATATTATAGAAAACCAGTGCAGGTATCATGAAATAAACCATATAAATAGGTGTAAAGCGTTTGTTAAGGTCTGTATCACCCAAAGCATAGTTTACAGATTTTGCACAGCTATAGTACATACCAATTATTGTTGTCCATGCAAAT
>JBFWMT010000060.1:0-15277 GCA_050251415.1 Anaerotignaceae bacterium
CTCTTCCGATCTGCCATCATCAGGAGTTTACGAGTTGGATGGAATAGATATTGCTAGCCAAAGTGAACGACAGCTTTCTTATGTAAGAAACAAAAAAATAGGATTTGTATTTCAATCATTTAATCTTATTCCAAGAACTTCTGCACTTAAAAATGTTGAACTTCCTATGATTTATGGGAAAATGAATGCAAAAGAAAGGCGACAGAGAGCAAAGGAACTATTGGAAAAGGTTGATTTGGGTGATAGACTTGAGCATATGCCAAATGAAATTTCTGGAGGGCAGAAGCAGAGAATTGCCATTGCAAGGGCGTTGGCAAATAAACCGGCAATACTTTTGGCCGATGAACCTACGGGAAATCTTGACTCAAATTCCTCGGTGGAGATTATGAACTTATTTACAGAGCTTAATAATGAAGGAGTTACGGTTATTGTAGTTACTCATGAAGACGATATAGCAGAATTTACAAAACGTGTTATAACATTCAAGGATGGATGTGTAATTGAGGACAGAAAGGTGGTCAAATAATGCTTATTTTCGAAAATCTTAAGCTGGCACTTTCTGCAATACGTATTAATAAAATGAGGTCTTTTCTTACAATGCTTGGCATGATCATAGGTATAAGCTCGGTTATCTCAATTGTATCCCTTGGTGACACAATGAGAAGCGTTATAGCAGATGAATATAAAAATGTTGGTACAAACCTTGCATATTCGTATATTATATCGCCTAACGATTATTACAGTGATAATGAGATGTATAGCTATGAAGATATTGATAAGATAAAAGAAGTATTTGGTGATGATATTACATACATTGGGCCAAGAGCCAGTGAAACGGCTAAAATTAAGAATAACAGAACAGTAATGGATGCATCTCTTATGGGGCTTTCAGAAAATCCAGAGGTGTACCAAAAGTTAAAAATTGTATATGGCAGAATATTCTCTAATCAAGATATTATTAAAAAAAGGCAATATATAATAATTGAGGACAAAACGGCAAAAAAACTTTTTGGAACTGAAAATGCAGTGGGTAAAACCTTGCGTACGCAGGTTGGCGAGGAAGTTAAGGAACTTACGGTTACAGGTGTTTATCAGAATACAGACTCAGCACTAATGAAACTTATGAGTGGCGGAGGAAACCAAAGGGCAACAACTTATGTACCTGAAACTATTATTTCGACTCCAGACCAAAGCTTTTGGTCAGTTTATTTTTGTACCAAAGAAGAAGTGGACATGAATGAGTTTAAAAGCAAATTCAAAAAATATGTTTCTAAAATTAAAAATGTTGAAGTTCAGAATGTAGAATTTGGCACTGCGCAAGAAGAAATGGCTTCCATTGATGGAATGATGAAAATTTTATCATTAATTCTAGGTGCCATTGCGGCAATTTCTTTAGTAGTAGGCGGTATTGGCATTATGAATATTATGTTGGTTTCGGTTACAGAAAGAACACGAGAAATTGGTATACGAAAGGCTCTTGGTGCACGAACAGAGGACATTTTGTTGCAGTTTTTGGTGGAATCGGCAATTATTTCGGCGGCTGGTGGAATTATAGGAACTGCCTTAGGTATAGGTGCTGTTGCTATTGGCGGTGCAGTGGTTGGAATTGGCGTTGTTGTTAAGGTTAGGGTTATACTAATTGCAGTTGGATTTGCTGCAATTGTTGGTATATTCTTTGGATTATATCCTGCAAGCAAGGCGGCAAAGTCTGACCCTATAACAGCATTACGATATGAATAGAAAAGTATAAAAATGAAGAAAATTAAAGGGTGTAATTTCGATTATTGACGAAATTACACCCTTTGGTAGTTCCTTATATATTGAATTATTGCGTTATTTAAGTAAGCCTTCTTCATCTAAAATTTCTGCAACCCACTGTGCCGCTTTACCACATACCATTGTACACCCGTTTACACCATGACCGCCTGCGGCGAGGAATTGCTCCTTTTCCTCTGGAATGTACATTCTATATACTTTGCCATAAAGCTTTTCATGGATATCTGAACATTTGAAAGAACCGTATTCTTCTTCAAATTTAGAAAGTAATTTTCTGCCCATTTCAGTTGCTTTGCTTTTGCCTTCCAATCCGCTTTCGGTACCAAAGTTTTCATAGTCACGGCCTAGAAATGTGCCTAATGCCAAAATTCCGCCTGTACATGCACCACATGTGTTGCCAGATGCGGCTACACCACCTGCAAGGGCAGTGGCTGCCTGAAAAAGATTATCACTTACACCGCCAAGGTTGGTTTTAATTGAACCAAGGGTGCATTGCGCACATCCTCCATAGTTTTCTTCATTGGTAAATGCTGTATCGTACAGTTTTTTTAATAATTCTTTGCTTACCATTATAAAAAGCCCCCTTAAAATTTAGAAATAAATATATTTATAAGTATACATTATATGGTATTATAAAACAAGTTAAGTGACAAACATAAGGGGTTTTAAGTTAAAGGTAGATAAATTTGCAAAAAAATAAAACCATGCAATAGGCACAGTTTTTTATGCATGAAAAAAGAACTTGACAAAAAAGGTTATTTTTGCTATGATAGTGAGAAGTCACCTAAGACGTACTTGTAGCTATCCCTTTACTTAATTTGTATTATAGCATAGGTTTTGTCGGATTACAACTACAATCTTAGCGTGAAAAAGTAAATGTAGTGATTATTACTGAAATTTTTTGGTTATAATGAAGAATGAATGTGTATCATTACTGAAATTTGAAGTGAAAAATTAGAGTTTCTTGCATTTTTATGACTTTTGCACTGCTACTGATCAAAGGTAGTATGGGCAAAGGTCTTAACGTGTTTATGGGAATTCTAACTTTTTGTGTAGATGCTTTACAAATAATTCAAGGAGTGACGAGCCATGGAGAAAAACAGAATTCACTCTGTCAAGCATGGAGACAGAGCAAGAAAGAGCTACTCAAGAATCAATGAAGTGCTTGAAATGCCTAATCTGATTGAAGTTCAGAAGGACAGCTACAAATGGTTTTTACAGGAAGGCCTAAAAGAAGCTTTCGAGGATATTTCACCTATTACCGACTTTAGCGGAAACCTTGTGCTTGAGTTTACAGATTTTTCTTTGGAGGACAATCCAAAATATTCCATTGAGGAATGCAAGGAGAGGGATGCAACCTATGCAGCACCTCTTAAAATTAAAGCAAGGCTTAACAATAAGGAACTGGATGAAATTAAAGAGCAGGAACTATTTATGGGTGATTTCCCACTTATGACTGACACAGGCACATTTGTTATTAATGGTGCTGAACGTGTTATCGTAAGCCAGCTTGTACGTTCTCCTGGTATTTACTATGCTTCTGATTTTGATAAGGTTGGCAAGAAGCTTCTTTCTGCAACAGTTATTCCTAACAGAGGCGCATGGCTTGAATATGAAACAGACTCCAATGATGTTTTTTATGTTCGTGTTGACCGTACCAGAAAGGTACCTGTTACTGTACTTATAAGGGCCCTTGGGTTTGGTACAGACAATGAAATTTTACAGATGTTTGGCGACGAGCCAAAAATTGTTGCAACAATTGAAAAAGACCCAAGCAAATCTTACGAAGAAGGTCTTGTAGAAATTTATAAGAAACTTCGTCCAGGCGAGCCTCCTACAGTGGAAAGCTCTGAAACACTCCTTAGAGGAATGTTTTTTGACCCTAAGAGATACGACCTTGCAAAGGTTGGACGTTACAAATTCAACAAAAAACTTGCATTAAGAAACCGTATTAAAGGTGCTGTACTTGCAGAAAGCGTTATAGACCCTATGACAGGAGAGGTTGTTGCTGAAAAGGGACAGGAACTGGACATGCTTATGTGTGATGAAATTCAGGACACAGGCATTGGCTATGTTGTTATTGAAACCGAGGAAGAGGAAAGAACAACAAAGATACTTACAAACCAAACTGTTTCAATAGACCCTTTTATTGCAGAATTTGACCTTACAGCTGCGGATGTTAACATTAAGGAAAGAGTTTACTACCCTGCCCTTAAGGCTATTCTTGATGAATACAGCACAGCGGAAGAAGTTAAAGCAGCTATTAAAGAAAAACATGCAATGCTTCTTCCTAAACACATCACTATACAGGATATTATGGCTTCCATTAACTATGTTATGCAGTTAGATTATGGTTTTGGCAATGTTGATGACATTGACCATTTAGGAAACCGTAGAATTCGTTCTGTAGGCGAGCTTTTACAAAATCAGTTCAGAATTGGTCTTTCAAGAATGGAAAGAGTTGTTCGTGAAAGAATGACAATTCAGGACTTAGACATAGTTACACCACAGGCACTTATTAATGTAAGACCTGTTACAGCAGCTATTAAGGAGTTTTTTGGTAGTTCACAGCTTTCACAGTTTATGGACCAGAACAACCCTCTTTCAGAGCTTACTCACAAGCGTCGTCTTTCAGCGTTAGGCCCTGGTGGTCTTTCAAGAGAAAGAGCCGGATTTGAGGTTCGTGACGTTCATCATTCTCACTACGGAAGAATGTGTCCTATAGAAACGCCTGAAGGCCCTAACATCGGTCTTATTAACTCACTTGCTACTTTCGCACGTATCAACGAGTATGGCTTTATTGAAGCTCCATACAGAACTGTTGATAAGAGCGGTGAGCAACCACGAGTTACCGATGACTATATTTATGTAACAGCAGACGAAGAGGAAAACTACAATGTTGCGCAGGCAAACGAGCCGCTTACAGATGATGGTTTCTTTGTGCACAAAAAGGTTTCCGGCCGTTACCGTGAAGAAATTATTGAGGTTGACAGAAAAGAAATCCACCTTATGGACGTTAGCCCTAAGCAGATGGTTTCAGTTGCTACTGCTTTAATTCCTTTCCTTGAAAATGACGATGCTAACCGTGCCCTTATGGGTTCCAACATGCAGCGTCAGGCAGTTCCATTGCTTATTACTGATAGCCCTATTGTTGGTACAGGTATGGAATACAAAACAGCAAAGGACTCTGGAATTTGTATCATCGCAAAAAATGCTGGTGTAGTTGAAAGAGTTTCTGCTGACCAGATTGTTATAAAAACAGAAAAGAGCAGAGATGTTTACAAGCTTATTAAGTACCAGAGAAGTAACCAGAGCACCTGTCTTAATCAGCGTCCAATTGTTGAACTTGGACAGAGCGTTGAAGCTGACCAGATTATTGCCGATGGCGCTTCCACCTGCCATGGCGAGCTTGCCCTTGGCAAAAATCCTCTTATAGGATTTATGACATGGGAAGGTTACAACTACGAGGATGCTGTTCTTTTAAGTGAAAAGCTTGTACAAGAAGACGTATACACTTCTGTGCATATTGATGAATATGAAGCAGAAGCAAGAGATACAAAGCTTGGACCTGAAGAAATTACAAGAGATATCCCTAATGTAGGGGATGATGCACTTCGTGACCTTGATGAAAGAGGTATTATCCGCATTGGTGCTGAAGTTCGTCCAAACGATATTCTTGTTGGCAAAGTTACACCGAAGGGTGAAACAGAGCTTACAGCAGAGGAAAGGCTTCTTCGTGCAATCTTTGGCGAAAAAGCAAGAGAAGTTAGAGATACTTCCCTTCGTGTTCCTCACGGCGCTACAGGTATTATTGTAGATGTTAAGATTTATACAAGAGAAAATGGCGATGATATTGGCCCTGGTGTTAATCAGCTTGTGCGTGTTTATATTGCGCAGAAGAGAAAAATATCAGTTGGCGATAAGATGGCTGGTCGACACGGTAACAAGGGTGTTGTTTCCCGAGTTCTTCCTGTTGAGGATATGCCTTTCTTACCAAACGGCAGACAGCTGGATATAGTTCTTAACCCATTGGGTATCCCTTCACGTATGAATATTGGTCAGGTACTTGAAACTCACCTTAGCCTTGCAGCTAATGTACTTGGGTGGAAAGTAGCTACCCCTGTATTTGACGGTGCAGACGAAATTGACATCATGGATACACTTGAAATGTCCAACGATTATGTTAACACAGATTGGGATGAATTTTCCAAGAAGTGGGAACCATTACTTTCAGGTGATATTTATGATGAATTATATGAAAACAGAAACCACAGGGATTTATGGAAAGGCGTTAAGCTTAGCCGCGACGGAAAAGTTGAACTTCGTGACGGACGTACAGGCGAAAGCTTTGACAATCGTGTAACTGTTGGTTTCATGCACTACCTAAAACTCCATCACCTTGTAGATGATAAAATCCATGCTCGTTCTACAGGCCCTTACTCACTTGTAACACAGCAGCCATTGGGTGGTAAAGCCCAGTTTGGTGGTCAGCGTTTTGGAGAGATGGAAGTTTGGGCACTTGAGGCATACGGTGCAGCTTACACCTTACAGGAAATTCTTACAGTGAAGTCTGACGATATTGTTGGTCGTGTTAAAACTTATGAATCTATTGTTAAGGGTGAAAATATACCTGAACCAGGTGTACCAGAATCCTTTAAGGTTCTTCTTAAAGAGTTACAGTCACTTTGCCTTGACATACGTGTGTTAAGAGAAGACCAGACAGAGGTTGAAATTAAAGAGTCTATTGATGATGTTGATGACCTTAATGTAAATGTTGATGGTTTAGAAAAAGAAGAAAATGAATTAAGCAAAAAAAGCCTTAGTCCATTTGTAGTATCTGCGGAGGCACCAGTTGTGGACGAACTTGATTTTCTTTTCACTGAGGAAGATGCAGTAGCTGATACCGATGATGTGCTTGACGAGGTTTTAGGTGAAGATTTATTAGATGACGAAGTTATATTAGATGACGAAGATTTTGACGATGATGAGGAATAAGAAGGGAGAGGTTAAAGTATGGCAACTCAAGAACAAGGAATAGTTTTTGACTCAATTAAAATTGGCTTGGCATCTCCTGAGAAAATCCGTGAATGGTCAAGAGGTGAGGTTAAAAAACCTGAAACTATAAATTACAGAACCCTTAAGCCTGAAAGAGATGGGCTTTTCTGCGAAAGAATATTCGGTCCTCAAAAAGACTGGGAATGCCATTGCGGTAAATACAAGAGAATTAGATATAAGGGCGTAATCTGTGACCGTTGTGGGGTTGAGGTTACCAAAAGTAAGGTTAGACGTGAGAGAATGGGTCATATTGAGCTTGCTTGCCCTGTTTCACACATCTGGTATTTTAAAGGTATTCCTTCAAGAATGGGTCTTATACTTTCTATGAGCCCAAGAGCTTTGGAGAAGGTTTTATATTTTGCTTCATACATTGTGCTTGATGCGGCAGAAACTGGACTTCAATATAAACAGCTTCTTACAGAAAAAGAATACAGAGATGCCTACGATAAATATGGCAATAAATTCAAGGTTGGTATGGGTGCAGAGGCTGTTAAACAGCTTTTAATGGACATTGACCTTGATGGTGAAAGTGAAAAACTGAAAAAAGAATTTGTTGACTCTACAGGTCAGAAACGTATACGTATTATAAAAAGACTTGAGGTTCTTGAAAGCTTTAAAGCTTCAAACAACAAGCCTGAATGGATGATACTTGACGCTATTCCTGTAATTCCACCTGACATAAGACCTATGGTTCAGCTTGACGGCGGACGTTTTGCAACAAGTGACTTAAATGACCTTTACAGACGTGTTATTAACCGTAACAATCGTCTTAAAAGATTACTTGATTTGGGAGCACCAGATATTATTGTTAGAAATGAAAAGAGAATGCTTCAAGAGGCTGTGGATGCACTTATCGACAATGGTCGCCGTGGTCGTCCTGTAACAGGGCCTGGTAACAGAGCATTAAAATCTCTTTCAGATATGCTTAAAGGTAAGCAGGGGCGTTTCCGTCAGAATCTTCTTGGTAAGCGTGTTGACTACTCTGGCCGTTCGGTTATTGTAGTAGGCCCAGACCTTAAGATTTTCCAGTGCGGTATTCCTAAAGAGATGGCAATTGAGCTTTTTAAGCCTTTTGTTATGAAAAAACTTGTGGAAGACGGACTTGCACACAACATTAAATCTGCTAAACGTATGGTTGAAAGACTTCAAACTGAGATTTGGGATGTACTTGAACAGATTATAGCAGAGCATCCAGTTATGCTGAACCGTGCACCGACACTGCATAGACTTGGTATTCAGGCATTTGAGCCAAAGCTGGTAGAGGGTCGTGCAATTAAACTTCATCCATTGGTTTGTACTGCGTACAATGCCGATTTCGATGGTGACCAGATGGCTGTTCACGTTCCGCTTAGTGTTGAGGCACAGGCAGAGTGTCGTTTCCTTCTGCTTTCACCTAACAACCTTTTAAAACCATCTGATGGTGCACCTGTAACCGTTCCTTCACAGGATATGATTTTGGGTATGTACTACTTAACACTTGTTAAGGAGGGCGAAAAGGGCGAAGGCAAAGTATTTAAGGATGAGCTAGAAGCAATTCTTGCTTATGATAATCATGAAATTACACTTCATGCAAAAATAAGAGTAAGAAGAGTTTTGGAATTTAATGGAGTTAAGGAAACTAGAATTGTACCTACAACTGTAGGCTGCATTATCTTTAACGAAGCTATTCCACAGAACTTAGGATATATTGACAGAACAAACGAAGAAGACAAATTTAGATATGAAATTGACTTCCTTGTTGACAAAAAACAGATTGGTAAAATTATTTACCGCTGTATAAATGTATGTGGTTCAACTGAAACAGCATCTGTGCTTGACAAGATTAAGTCTCTTGGTTTCAAATACTCTACAAAGGGTGCGTTAACAGTTTCTGTATCAGATATGGAAATTCCTCTTTCAAAGCCTGCTCATCTTGCAGAAGCTGAAGCGGCAATTGACGTAATTACTAAGAAATTTAAGCGTGGACTTATGACTGACGAAGAGCGTCATAATAAGGTAATTGAGGCATGGAATATTGCCAATGACAAAATTACCGTTGACCTTCTTGCTGGTCTTGGTAAGTACAATAATATCTTCATGATGGCAAATTCTGGTGCCCGTGGTTCAACAAGCCAGATTAAACAGCTTGCAGGTATGCGTGGACTTATGGCAAACACCTCTGGTGGTATCATCGAGTTGCCTATTAAGGCGAACTTCCGTGAGGGTCTTTCGGTTCTGGAGTACTTTATTTCTTCACACGGTGCTAGAAAAGGTTTGACTGATACAGCCCTTAGAACAGCCGATTCAGGTTACCTTACTCGTCGTCTTGTAGACGTATCACAGGATATTATTATCCGTGAATGGGATTGTACAGAAGAAGGTAAAGAAGCACCAGGCCTTTGGGTTTCTGCTTTCCTTGATGGCAACGAAGTTATTGAAAGCCTACAAGATAGAATTAGAGGCCGTTGGAGTGTTCTGGAAATTACACACCCTAAAACAGGTGAAGTTATTGTTGAAAAAGACACAAAGATTTCTGCTGACCAGTCAGAAAAGGTTGAAAAAGCAGGCATCAAAGAAGTGCTTATACGTACGGTGCTTACATGCCGTTCAACAATTGGTATCTGCTCTAAGTGCTATGGCGCAAACATGGCAAGCGGTCGTTCAGTAAGAATTGGCGAATCTGTTGGTATTATTGCGGCACAGTCTATTGGTGAGCCAGGTACACAGCTTACAATGCGTACTTTCCATACAGGTGGTATTGCCGGTGATGACATTACACAGGGTCTTCCTCGTGTTGAGGAACTTTTTGAGGCAAGAAAACCTAAAGGTCTTGCTATCATTTCCGAGTTTGCCGGTACTGTTAAGTTAAGTGAAACAAAGAAGAAGAGAGAAGTTACGATTACAAGTCACGAAACAGGCGAAGCTAAAGATTACCTTATACCTTACGGTTCAAGAGTTAAAGTATTTGATGGTGACTTTATTCAGGCTGGTGATGAAATTACTGAAGGTAGTGTTAACCCACATGATATCCTTAAGATTAAAGGCTTAAGAGGCGTTCAGGATTACATGATTCAAGAGGTTCAGCGTGTTTACCGTCTTCAGGGTGTTGAGATTAACGATAAACATATTGAGGTTATTGTTAGACAGATGCTTAAGAGAGTTAAAATTGAAGAAAATGGTGATACAGGTTTCCTTCCAGGCAGTCTTGTAGATTGGCTTACATTTGAAAATACAAATGCAGAAATGGAAGAAAAGGGTCTTGAAACTGCTAAAGGTACAAGAGTTCTCCTTGGTATTACGAAGGCTTCCCTTGCTACAGACTCATTCCTTTCAGCCGCTTCCTTCCAGGAAACCACAAGGGTTCTTACAGAAGCAGCAATTAAAGGAAAGATTGACCCACTTATTGGTCTTAAGGAAAATGTTATTATTGGTAAGCTTATACCTGCTGGTACTGGTATGGCAAGATACCGTAACATTGACATTGTTACAGAGGCAAAAAAAGCTGAAATTGACGATGTTGTGCCTAATGACATAAAGAGGGAAATATAATTTTTAAGGAAATGCTAGTTTAATTTACTTAATCAGCGTTTCCTTAGATAAAAACCCCGCTAATGGATGAAAACATTTATTAGCGGGGTTTTTTGAATTTTTTATTAACTATATATTACCATAAATTGGTAGAAAAATCAAGACTTGTAGTTTTTCTTATGGAGAAGTATAATAGGCAAACCTAGGAGGGGATAAAATGGAAAATCAGTTTTTGCCACAGGCTTTGGCACAGTTTGATTTAATTGCAATTAATAAGGTTTTGGAGTGTAACAAGTTTTCGTCAGGATTTGGACTTAGCTTAACTGAGGATGAGGTAAAGGCGTTAGCCGAGCATAGGTTGGAAACACTGAAGTCAACGGGACGCATTGAACTTAGTGGTTGGATTATGCCTAAGCTTATTTTTGCATTTTGTGATTCCCCATTTATTTACCAAGATAATTATGAAGAAATGCTGTTTGGTTTGCAGGAGGTTTTTTACTATTTCAAAGGCGAAATGCTGGAGGAAATAAGTGATAATGACCTCATTGAGGTTATGAAGGAAAAATTTGATACGGAGTGCCAGGGAAGCCTTGAATATTTACAGGAAACTGTGATGGAGAGGCTTGCAAGGAGTGTTAGGGAGGGAGAAGATGAATGAGGATAGCCTTAACCAATTGATGATATTGTTAGATAAACGAATTTTTAAATATACAAGCGGTGAAAGTAGCTCCGTTATGATGGAAACTGCCCAAACCATAATGGAGTCAGTTAATTTTTGCATTCACACATATTATAACGAATATGGGATGGAGAATGCAATCAGTGAAAAATTAACCCTTGAGGAGTTATTTCTCCGTGGTAAGGAAATAGTTAAGCAACGCCACGCAACGGGTAGAAACCTATTTGTTTTCCTTAGAAGAGAACGAATGAATTATGAAAACATTGCTTACCAAGAAGTAATTGAAAAGGCTTTGCCATTATTTTTTAGAAACTATGACATAGAGTTTGGTGCGCATATAATAGGAGGAATTATAGACTACCCTTTGGCAGTGGGAATAAGTGAATTAAAAGGTATTGATTTTTATATGGAATATATTCAAAGATTGAGAATGGAAAATAGATTTTGCCGAAGATTTAGTACGGAGGAAATTAATGAATTATTAAGAAGTATTGGGGACGGATATATTGAAATGCTTGTAAATATTTTTCAGATCGCCTTGCAAAATTTAATTGGCAGAAGTATTTTAGAACAGGATTTTCTGAGTATAAAAATTAATGAAACACAATTGAGCCAATTATATAGCACACTAAGTGGCCTTGAAGAAAATGGAATAAGGAAAACTGTAGCAAGTGCCATTAGTAACATTATAGATGGTATGGGCATAAAGGATTGCCAGTTACAAAGGTATATGGAAAAAGTGGCAGACGAAAACTGCTGTATGCTTAAAAACTGTTTAGAAAGCAATGCGTTGAATAATTTTTTTATGATTTAATTGCACATAAAAATTTTCCTCTGTGACCATAATAGGGCAGAAGGGAAGTGATTGATGTGGAACTTTTAGCGGCGGTAATGATTATTAGTCAGTTGATTTTTACAGTAATTGCAGGAGCATATTTTTATGGTGCCATAAAGAACCAAAAGAGTACCAAAGTTGTAGGCTCTCTTGAGTCTGCAAAAGAAATGGAAAGAATGAAAAAAATGCGTGAAATTAGCCTTACTACGCCCCTATCGGAAAAAACAAGACCACAAAAGCTTGAACAAATTATTGGGCAGGAAGATGGAATAAAAGCACTACGTGCAGCTTTTTGCGGTAAAAATCCACAGCACATAATTATTTACGGTCCACCGGGTATTGGCAAAACTGCGGCGGCAAGACTTATGCTGGAAGAGGCAAAAAGAACATATGGTTCGCCGTTTACAAAAGAAGCCCCATTTATTGAAATGGATGCAACTACACTTCGTTTTGATGAGAGAAGTATTGCGGACCCACTTATGGGTTCTGTACATGACCCTATTTATCAAGGGGCAGGGGCGTATGGAGCGGCAGGTGTTCCACAACCTAAAGAGGGCGCTGTAACGAAGGCTCATGGCGGAGTTTTGTTTATGGATGAAATAGGCGAGCTTCATCCTATTCAAATGAACAAACTACTAAAAGTGCTGGAGGATAGGCGTGTATTTTTATCCAGTTCATACTACAGCAGTGAAAATAAAAATATACCAAAGCATATACATGAGATATTTCAAAACGGACTGCCAGCCGATTTTAGGTTAGTAGGGGCAACAACAAGATTGCCAGAGGAACTTCCGCTTGCCTTAAGAAGCCGCTGTACGGAGATATATTTTGATGGTCTTAAAAAGTGCCACATAAAAGAGATTGCACAAGAGGCCGCAAGAAGTACTGAAATGGACTGCGATGAAGAAGCGTCGCAAAAGGTTACATGTTTTGCCGCAAATGGACGTGATGCAGTTAATATAATGCAGACGGCTGCATCGGTAGCGTGTATGCAAAAGCGCAAAGACATAAGGGTAGAAGACATAGAGTGGGTTGTTCAGAGTGGAAGATACACCCCACGTATAGAGTTAAAAGTTGCAAATGACGGTGAAGTGGGAGCTGTAAATGGTCTTGGCGTTTGCGGCAGTGGCGGAACTGTTTTGCCAATTGAAGCATGGGCTCAAAAGGTGGAAAAAGGTTGTGGAGTGCTTAAAGTGACAGGTATTGTTGAGGAAGAAGAAATTAAAAACGGACAACATACTATGAAGCGTAAAAGTATGGCAAGTTCATCTGTTGCCAATGTAATAACGGTTTTTTGCAGAGAATTCAAAGTGGATATAAGAGATTATGATGTGCATATTAATTTTTCAGGTGGTGTTCCTGTAGATGGACCATCAGCAGGGGTTGCAATTTTTAGTGCACTATACTCTGCGGTAAAGCAAATAATTATGCCGCCGGACATTGCTATAACAGGGGAAGTATCTATCTGCGGACGTGTGCTGCCTGTGGGTGGTGTGCCTATGAAGATTGAGGGGGCTATTGAGGCAGGAGCAAAGCGGGTTATTATTCCAAAGGAAAATTACCAAACAAATTTTAGCAGTATGAATATAGAAATATTGTGCGTAAGCAACCTTGATGAGGTTTTGGCCATTTGCTTTGGCGAGGCTTCAGAGGTTATTCTTACTGCATAGAAATAATTGAATATATTCAAAGGCTTTGTTGCGTATTAGGCAGTTTAAAATGTCTAAGGGTTTGGGCAAAGCCTTTTTGCATACATCGTACTTGTTAGAACTTACAAAATAGTGTATAATACATAGATTAATATTCAGTAAGTTTTTTGAGGTGATATAAATGAGCAAATTAAAATTTCCAATTGTTCCGTTAAGAGGAATTACAGTTTTTCCAAATATGATAATAAGTTTTCCTGTTGGTAGACAACACTCCTTGGATGCACTTGAAGCCGCAGGCAAAAAGGATGATATTGTTTACCTTGTTATGCAAAAAGATGCAAGCATAAATGACCCCGATAAAGGAGACCTGTTTGAAATTGGTACGGTTGCAAAAATTAAACAGGTGCTTAAACTGCCTGGCAATGTAACACATGTTATTGTTGAGGGAATGTCCCGTGGGCGATTAGAGAATATAAAGGATTATAATGGGTGTTTTTACGGCGAGGTTTCTGAGGCAGAAGAAGTAGACGATAATGACTATACAGAAAACATCCCAATGCAGGCTCTTATGCGCCTTGCAGCTGACAGTTTTGAACAATATTTAAAGTTGAACAGCAGAACACCGCAAAACGAAACTATGGTAAATGTTGTTTCGGCAAAAATACCAGGGCAGTTGTCAGATGTTATCGCCGCAGGCATTGTAATTGGTGCTGAACGCAAACAGAAGCTACTTGAGTGTATAGACCCTATCGAAAGACTTGGTGAGGTAATAAAAATACTTGACCAAGAGGTAAAGATACTTAAACTTAAAGCAGAACTTGAAGAAAAGGTAAAAAGCCGTGTTGAGGAAAGTCAGCGTGAGTATTACCTTAGGGAACAAATGAAGGTAATACAAGAAGAACTTGGTGATAAAGATGGTATTCAGGCACTTTCAGACGGATACAAGCATATGGCAAGTGAAAAGCAGTTGCCAGACTACGCTAAAAAGATTGTTGTAAAAGAGGCTGACAGGCTTGCAAAAATGTCGGTTACAGCACCAGAAGCCAACATTATAAGAAGTTATGTGGAACATATACTGGAACTTCCTTGGGTAGAAAAAACAGAAGAAATATTTGATATTAATGTATCGCAAAAAATACTTGAAGCTGACCATTACGGTCTGGAAAAGGTTAAGGAGCGTATATTAGAATATCTTGCTGTAAGAGAAAATACCAGAGAGAACAGCGCAACTATTATTTGCCTTGTAGGCCCTCCAGGTGTGGGAAAAACATCTATTGCAAAATCCATTGCAAAGGCAACAGGAAGAGAATATGTTAGAATGAGCCTTGGCGGTGTTAAGGACGAATCGGAAATACGAGGCCACAGACGCACATACCTTGGGGCAATGAGTGGCCGTATTATAAATGCCGTTAAACAGGCAAAGACAATAAATCCTCTTGTGCTTTTAGATGAGGTAGATAAGCTTTCCATATCTATGAACGGTGACCCATCAGCGGCACTTTTAGAGGTGTTGGACAGTGAACAAAACAATACTTTTAGAGACCATTATTTGGACATGCCATATGATTTATCAAAAATATTATTCATTTGCACGGCTAATGATGTTAGTAAAATACCAGGGCCGTTAAAGGATAGGATGGAGATTATTTCTCTTTCAAGCTATACCCTTGATGAAAAGGTGAATATTGCTATGCATCACCTTTATCCTAAACAACTTAAAGCAAATGGGCTTAAAAAGAGTCAGCTAAAAATTGATAAACAAGCTTTTGCCTTTAT